>CAUSPE010000074.1:0-2545 GCA_963533485.1 uncultured Streptococcus sp. | reverse complement strand
TTGTAGGACAAGCCAAAGGTGTGAAAGTGATCCGTAAAGATCGCAATGGAAATATCATTTCAGGATTCTATACTCCAACAGTAGTAGAACTTCCAGAGCAAGTGAAGCCGTCTGATAAAAAAGAACTTTCAGTACCTGATTCGAAACCAGATCAATTGACTCAAAACATCTCTGTAGAAAAAAATCAACTTCCAAATACAGGAAGTCAAGAAGATGGTTTGAAAAATCTAGGAATTCTGACAGCCCTAGCAGGTGCTATGACACTTGGATTGCTAGGTAAAAAGAAACGAAACGATGAATCAGACTAATCATTTTTAAGAACCGAGAAATCGGTTCTTTTTTATGACATTTGTCATATTTCCTAGTGACAGAAGCATCTAGCTCAGTTAACTTCAAAGGACTATAATTGAAGTATGAAATGGAGGAAGAAGAAATGAAAAATAAAATGATTGTCGCAGTGAGTTTAGTAGCAGCAGGAGTTATGACCTATCTCATGTTTTCAGGATTGGACGAGGGTTTCTACCATTTTCCTTGGGAGCTCTTTGCTGGCTTTGGAATGATGTCTTGGCTTGTCAGAGAAGGTTTGAAATTGGTCAGAGATGTGAAAAAGGAGTTTGAGGAATGAAAAAAGCAATCATCTATTTCTTTATCAGCCTGTCACTCTTGGTATGGTTAGTGGAAATGTTTACTGGTTGGTTTGACCAAACCGTGCTTCGCCAATTTATTCGTGGTGCTTGGGGTTTTGGGTTTATGATTTTCGTCGTTTTCCCTATGGGAATGAAGTGGTTGAAAGGAGAATCTCATGACTGTGATTAAAGTTGAGAAATTGAGTAAGAAAATAAAAGACAAGGAGATCTTGCGGAACATCTCCTTTGAAATCAACGATGGTGAATGTGTCGCCTTGATCGGACCTAACGGAGCAGGTAAGACGACCTTGATTGATTGCCTCTTGGGCGACAAGTTCGTGAGCTCAGGTCAGATAGCTATTCAAGGCTTTGCACCAACAGATCCTCGATTAAAGCAGCTTATTTCTATCTTACCTCAAAAAAATACGGTGGTTCAAGACTTGAAAGTGAAAGAACTCTTATCCTTCTTTCAATCAATCTATCCAAACAGTCTCTCCAATCAAGAAATTGATGACTTGCTGAGATTTTCGGACAAACAGAAAAATCAGCTAGCGGGCAAGTTGTCTGGTGGGCAAAAACGTTTGTTCTCTTTCGTGTTGGCACTAATAGGTCGTCCGAAAATTCTATTTTTGGACGAACCAACTGCTGCCATGGATACCTCGACACGTCAGCATTTTTGGGAAATTGTCAATCAGTTAAAGAAAAATGGTGTCACCATTGTCTACTCTTCTCACTATATCGAAGAGGTAGAACATACGGCTGACCGCATTTTGGTCCTCCACAAGGGTGAATTGATCCGGGATACGACACCTTATGCCATGCGTGGTGAAGAACAAGAAAAACATTTTACGGTACCACTAACTTATCAGGAAGTTATCAGCACTTTGGACCAGATTCAAGGGCTTGAAATCAAGCAAAATGCTCTTTCCTTCACAACCAAAGAAGCCAGCCAGGTATGGAAAGTCTTGCAAGAACAGGGCTGCATGATCGAAGAAATTGAAGTTCGCAATCGAACTCTCTTAGACAGTATCTTCGAAACGACTCAAGACTAAAGGAGATTGACGATGAAAAATATGACAAGTCTCATGAAAGTGGAAATCATTCTGATGAAACGGCAAGCCGTCTACTACTTGCTATCCATCGGACTACCAAGTGTGTTTTACCTTATCTTTTCTGGTATGATGTCAGGGTCAGATATTCCAGAAATTGCTCTTCAAGCCTATCTTTTTGCCATGACGCTCTTTAGTATCATGTCAAGTGCTTTTTTCAGTATCCCAAGCACACTCGAGTCTGATAAGACAAACAACTGGCAAAAATTGATTCAACATTCTCCCGTATCTATGGTAGAATATTATGTATCAAAACTGTTCAGTACCCTACTGACTTTCTTGTTATCAATTACAGTTGTCTTTTCAGTTGGTCATTTTGTCCGTGGAGTGACTCTGCCTTGGCTTGACTGGATGGTAATTGGTGCTATTTTGCTGATCGGAAGCGTGGTCTTTATCAGTATGGGTGTCTTGGTGAGCTTGCTACCCAGTGCTCAACTGATGACGGTTGTTGGAAATATTGCCTATATTGCTTTGGCTGTCCTAGGTGGACTGTGGTTCCCCTTGGATTCCTTCCCAGAATGGCTCCAATCCATTGGAAAACTGACTCCAACCTATCAACTGATGCAGGTTGTCTCTACTTATTTGGAACACCATGAATTTAATATTCTTTCTGCCTTGGTTGTGCTAGGCTATACAGTTTTCTTTGGTGTACTGGTAATCCAGCTGAAAAAACGGATTGAGGTAAAATAAATCTATGTTGGAAAAATTTAAAAACATTCATTATATGTTTCATATTTCAATTGTGTTTATCATCTTTCCTATAGCGGGTGTCATCGTTGGAGATTACCCGCTTTTAACCTTGCTATGGAC
>CAUSPE010000073.1:0-3084 GCA_963533485.1 uncultured Streptococcus sp. | reverse complement strand
GTGACGGTATCGCGACATCTGTATCTGCCTTCCTCGGTGGACCAGCTAATACGACCTACGGAGAAAATACAGGGGTTATCGGCATGACTCGTATCGCTTCTGTCTCTGTTATCCGTAACGCGGCCTTCATCGCCATTGCTCTTAGCTTCCTAGGCAAGTTCACTGCCTTGATTTCAACCATTCCAAATGCTGTGCTTGGTGGTATGTCCATCCTTCTCTACGGAGTTATCGCCAGCAACGGTCTGAAAGTTTTGATTAAAGAGCGCGTTGACTTCAGTCAAATGAGTAACCTCATCATTGCTAGTGCCATGTTGGTACTTGGACTTGGTGGAGCCATCCTCAAACTTGGCCCAGTTACACTTTCAGGTACTGCTCTATCAGCCATGACAGGAATTATCTTAAACTTGATTTTGCCACACGAAAATAAAGACTAATCATCTATACACACAAAATCCACTCGATTGAGTGGATTTTTTTATTACCTACTCTTTATTTCCAACAGTAAATCTTTCAATGAAATAATGGTCACGGCTAGTAAAATCATAGCCATACCGACAAAATCAATCGCATAAAACTGTTCCTTCATAATCAGAAAGGCAAAGAAAACGGCAGAAATTGGTTCTATGGAAGCCAATAAACTAGACTTAACAGGGCCTATCAGACTAGCTCCCTTTAGGAAAGCTGTATAGGCAAAGACCGTTCCGATGATGATAATCCCAGCAAATGCAAAGAGAAAATCTAAGCTGGTTGGTATGCTAGCCCGTAAGACTCCTGTGAAGGGAATAGCCACTACACCAGAAATAACCATCCCGACACCAATCACCGAAATACTGCCCCACTTCTTAATCAAAGCGATAGGAAGGATGATATAAAGGGCATAGGTCAAGGCTGAAAAAAGGCCCCAGAACAGACCTAGGGGTGTGACAGACAACTGGTCGACTTTCCCATGCGTCGAAATCAGAAAAGTTCCTCCTATAGCCAATCCAATCGAAATAATCTCAGCTAGAGTTGGAGCTACCTTGTCCTTGATACAAGTATAAATCAAGATCCCAACGGGGCATACATACTGGAGAACTGTCGCAGTTCCAGCATTGGTTTCCTGAATGGCAGAAAGATAGGCAAACTGGTTTAAGAAAAGCCCGAACAAGGCAAATAACAGCAGAGATAAAAGGCTTTTTCTGTCCTTTAAAAAAGAAAGGAGTTTATCCTTTGCGGTCGCATAAGTTAAAAATACCAGAGCCAATCCTGCAATGATAAGTCGCAAATTGGTCAAGACTAGAGCGGAAATTCCGTGTGCCATTAGGTATTGTCCACTGGTTCCAGACAAGCCCCAAGCAATCCCTGCCACTACTGTATACAGAGTTCCTTTTACGGTTTTTGACATGCTTCTCCCTACTCCCCTTGACGAATCATTTCCATGACTTGGTTTCGATCGACTATCCACTGGGCACGCTCATCCTTCTCATACGTTCGATTGGATAAAAAGATAGCCGCCTCCTGCTTCTCCCGATTCCACATGATGAAGGTACCTGTATAGCCCGTATGATCTAGCCAGTCTCCCTCCAGATTCCAAGCTAGCGAACGCTCTTTATCCTCTAAGGGAGAGTAATTTTGACTTAAGTTTTCAGCAAAATCATCTTTCAAATAATGTTCCAGAAAGATTTGCAAATCCTTAACAGTTGAAAATAAACCAGCACTTCCTGCGTGTTTCCCTAATAAACGGGCTTTGGGATCATGAATATTTCCGGCCTCCACTCCTTTCACTGTTGGTACAGCTTGCTCAACGGGACCGAACTTGGTCTCCTTCATCCCCCATGCTTCCAAAACTTGTTCTTCTATAATCTGATCCAAGTCTTGATTAAAGATTTTTTCCAAAAGAAAGCCCAAGAGTAAAAAGTGAACGTCCGAGTATAGGAAGGCTGGCTGACTTCGTCTATTGAGGTGAAACATGGCTTCTTTTAATTCAGGGGCAGTCAAGAGGTCCCGATTTGTAATAAAGGGGTCCAAGTCTGTGGCATGGGTCAGAAGCTGCCGTATAGTGATATCAGGATAATCACACTCCGGTAAAAAATCCGTTACCGGTCGATCAATATCGAATGTGCCCTGCTGCCACAAGAAGGTAAAAACCGTCCCTACTCCCACGACTTTACTAACACTCGCTAGATCATAAACCAAACCACTTTCTGTCTTCAAGTCTCGTTCTGGATCACTCAATCCTAGATAAGACTCTTTCCATTCACCATCCTTATAATACGCAAAAGAGGCCCCGGGATAGACCCCTGCCTCGATTTGATCTTCTATTTTTCTTAGAATTTTTATCCACTTCATGCTTCTTCAAACCACAATTCGATGTTATTGGTATCCTTACCAAGGAAGAATTTTTCCGACTTTGGAATAAAATAGTCTGTGCCCTCAAATTTCTGACGAAGACTGATTAGATCAAAATTCTTGACTAAAAATTTTAACATCGTCAGGTCCCAAGTGACATTGTTTTCAACAGCCAAATCTGGTCCTTGCCCTTTAGTAAAGGTAATTGCTGGCGCTACTCCTTCAGGATCAAGTAAACTTTCTGTCCCTTCAGGCAAACGCAACTCCATAGAAACCTCAAATTGGCTCACGTATTTTATACCTGTATTTGAATAAAATTCAGGAGCGGTTTCCAGTGGTACCAGATCTCTTACATCATTTTCCGCATGAACAAGAATCACATCCTCTTCAGGTGAAACAATCTCAAAAGCATACCCTCGGTTTCCTTTAAATAGACGAGGAAGAGACTTCATCTGAGAAAGAAGGGCCTCGATTTCGGAGGGATTTTCAACCTTTATCAAGAGTCTAGCTAGCTTCTTAAGTCCTTCAACTCTGCGTGTTCGCATGCTTGGAGCCTCTTCTAAAATCAATCTCTCCGTACCTGTCTGGTCGCCTAATGAAAGAAAGGCAGACTCTTCCAGCAAAGGTTTCATCCCCAAGGTTTCAATGTAAAATCTTTCATTTAATTTTCGATTATTAACTTTCAAAGTCGGAACGATCCGAACAATCTCATTCACATTCATAAATTCCTCCAACTCTTTTATTTTAAAGGATTTT
>CAUSPE010000072.1:0-3146 GCA_963533485.1 uncultured Streptococcus sp. | reverse complement strand
ACCTTCTTGATTGGTGCTGGTGATGGTGGTGCCCTCTTTATGAACAGCTACCAACATCCAACTAGCGAGCTTGAACTAGTGGGAATTTTGGATAATGATGAAAAGAAAAAGGGACAAAAACTAGGTGGCATCCCAGTTTTGGGTTCCTATGACAATCTGCCAGAATTGGCTAAACGTCACCAAATCGAGCGTGTCATCGTAGCGATTCCTTCACTTGACCCTTCAGAGTACGAACGCATCTTGCAGATGTGTAATAAACTAGGCGTCAAATGTTACAAGATGCCTAAGGTTGAAACAGTTGTGCAAGGACTTCACCAACCGGGTGGAGGCAGTGGCTTCCAGAAAATTGATATCACAGACCTTTTAGGACGCCAGGAAATCCGTCTGGATGAGTCCCGTCTGGGCTCAGAACTGACAGGCAAGACTATCTTGGTGACAGGCGCTGGTGGTTCGATTGGTTCGGAGATTTGTCGTCAGGTTAGCCGCTTCAATCCAGAGCGTATCGTCTTGCTGGGACATGGGGAAAACTCAATCTATCTCGTTTATCATGAATTGATCCGTACATTCCAAGGGATTGATTATGTTCCTGTCATTGCAGATATTCAGGACTATGACCGTCTCTTACAAGTGTTTGAACAGTACAAACCAGCCATTGTCTACCATGCTGCTGCCCACAAGCACGTTCCGATGATGGAACGCAATCCAAAAGAAGCCTTCAAAAACAATATTCTCGGTACCTACAATGTTGCCAAGGCTGTTGATGAGGCCAAAGTACCTAAGATGGTCATGATTTCAACTGACAAGGCGGTCAATCCACCCAATGTTATGGGGGCAACCAAGCGCGTGGCAGAATTGATTGTCACTGGTTTTAACCAACGTAGCAAATCAACCTACTGTGCAGTTCGTTTTGGAAATGTTCTGGGTAGCCGTGGTAGCGTGATTCCTGTCTTTGAACGTCAGATTGCTGAAGGTGGTCCTGTAACGGTGACAGACTTCCGTATGACGCGTTACTTCATGACCATTCCAGAGGCCAGTCGTCTGGTAATACATGCTGGCGCTTATGCTAAGGACGGAGAAGTCTTTATCCTTGATATGGGCAAACCAGTCAAGATCTATGACTTGGCTAAGAAAATGGTCCTTCTAAGCGGACATACAGAAAGTGAAATTCCAATCGTTGAAGTTGGGATTCGCCCAGGGGAAAAACTCTATGAAGAACTCTTGGTTTCGACCGAATTAGTTGATAACCAAGTCATGGACAAGATTTTCGTTGGTAAGGTAAATGTTATGCCTCTAGAAGCCATCAATCAAAAAATAGAGGAGTTCCGTTCACTCAGTGGAGATGAGCTCAAAGAAGCGATCATTTCTTTTGCAAATGAAACAACCCATGCTGAGTAAGGATTTCGACTGATTTTTAAAATGAAAATGCTAAACCAGTTTTCTGTTTAAAGCAGGAGGCTGGTTTTTGAGGATTAAGTAGATCTGAAACGATAGATTTATTTTCGAAAGCAAGATAAAGATATGGGCTAGATGGTGAATAGATATAATGAAAGGAGGTCCATGCATGCTGAATGCTTATAAAAATTTTTGGAAGGGGTATTTAAATTTTTCTGGTCGTTCCACACGTCCAGAATTTTGGTGGGTTTGGCTACTAAATATGGTGATTTTCTTTCCCGTCTACTACTCGCTGTTCACTGGATTAGAATTTGATAACCCCATCATCAATATAGCGCTTTTCAGTATGTATATTATTTTGTTGCTGGTTGAGTTTGTTCCTCTACTAGCACTGATAGTACGTCGCTTACGAGATGTGGGTATCCATTGGGCCTATATCTTTATTGTATTTGTCCCTTTGGGTGCATTAACACTGCTAATTATGCTCGCTATGCCCAGTCAACGCTTTAGAGAAAAAGTGATAGAAAATAGTGAAAAAAATGAAGAGAATAAGAAAGACTCTCAATTTGAAGACATGGTACGAAAATATTAAGATATTTTTAGTCTAGCTAAAAACGGCTGAGTCGTTTCACAGCAAATAATCGCTTATAGTAACAACCTATACAAAAAAATACTCCTCAACCTAGTTCACTAGTGTTAGGAGTATTTTTGTATGGTTAGAGCTGGCTAATGATATCGTCAACGGTATGAGCAATCCAGTCAGGTTGATAGCTGAGTAAATCAGCCTCTTCTCCAAATCCCCAAGTAACAGCGAACTTTTTAATGCCAGTTTCTTGGGCGCCAATCATATCAAACTTGGTGTCTCCGATGATGAGGACTTGGTCTGCAGGCAGTTGATGCATCTGCAAGGTATAACGGATGACATCCGCCTTGTGCGGCGTTTCAGGACTGGAACCATAAATGCCATCAAAGAAATGATGGATTCCCAGATTTTTAGTCATATCCTGGGCAGTCGGAGTATTCTTTGTTGTAGTGATATAGAGAGGGTAGTTTTGAGAGAGTTCTTGGAGCAATTCCGTCATTCGGGGGAAGAGTTGCGCTTCGTGAATCCCTTTTTTCTTGTAGTAAGAACGGTAGATTTGCACAGCCTCTGAGATTTGTTCTTTTGGAAGGCAAGTCGCAAAACTACTTTCAAGAGGCGGACCCATGAAACCACGAATGGTTTTGGCATCAGGGCTTGGAACTCCTAGCTCTTTAAAGGTATGGGTAAAGGCATTGTGGATCCCGAGGGAACTGTCAACCAGGGTTCCGTCCAGATCAAAAAAGATAGCTGAGATAGAGGGCATGATTTCTCCTAACAGATAAACTTATTCTCCGAAGATTTCTTTTTGTAGGCGACGACCAGTAGGTGTGGCGGCGAGTCCACCCTCGGCCGTTTCACGAAAGGCAGTTGGAAGACTTGATCCAACTTGGTACATTGCATCGATGACTTCGTCAACAGGGATCTTAGACTCGATACCTGCCAAGGCCATGTCTGCTGCGATAAAGGCAAAGCTGGCTCCCATGGCATTTCGTTTGACACAGGGAACTTCAACCAAACCAGCGACGGGGTCGCAGATGAGGCCCAGCATATTTTTAATGACAAAGGCGATGGCTTGACTAGCCTGATAGGGAGTTCCACCTGCAGCCAAGGTCAAGGCTGCGGCACTCATGGCAGAGGCAGAGCCAACTTCGGCCTGGCAGCCACCTTCAGC
>CAUSPE010000071.1:0-3389 GCA_963533485.1 uncultured Streptococcus sp. | reverse complement strand
ATATTAGATGCATACTGACTTTTAATAGCAGTCGCAGAACCTTGCGCAATCACTTTCCCATGATCAACGATATAGATCTGATCCGCTTCATCCGCTTCATCCAGATAATGAGTCGTTAAGATAATAGTCATCCCTTCATCCTTTTGTAGTCGATACAGTAGATCCCAGATGGATTTGCGAGTTTGAATATCAAGACCTGTCGTTGGTTCATCCAAGAAAAGAATATCTGGTCGCGAAAGAAGAGCACGCGCAATATCAACCCGACGTTTTTGTCCACCTGACAAAGTCCCATATAGTTGTTTCTGGAAAGCAGTCAAACCCAGTTGATGAATCAAATCATCCACACGACTTGCCGCAATCTCCTTATACTGTTGAGCACGAATCGTGAGATTTTCCCTAACCGTCAACATCTCATCCAGTACACTAGCTTGAAAAACCACTCCGATTTTCGTATTTGGCGCATATCGAATCTGACCTTGTGTCGGATTTTTCAAACCGATTAACATGGAAATGGTGGTTGATTTCCCTGCACCATTGGGTCCCAAAATAGCATTGAAACTTCCTTTTTCAAACTCTAACTGAATATCATCAACAGCCATATGATTGCCGTACCGTTTAGTCAAATGTTTAGCTTGTAAAATCATATTTTTTCCTCCTCTTAACCACACTAGTTTAACAAAAAGAATGAAAGAAAAATCGACTTTTGAGATAAGCAGTTAAAATGAAAGGCCAAGTGGTAAAATAATGGGGGTTAAATTAAAGTGGTGCAGGCTGCAACCGTTTTTCTACCATCGAATCACTAGAGGATGTTGAAAAACACTTATAACCATACATTATATTTTTAAACATACGCTATAAAAGAGATGTTTTATAGCATCCGGCAGAAAAATCCAGGAGTCAATAGTATTGTTCTCGCTAAATCAAACAATAAAAAATGAATCAGAAATCATGGCACGCACTCCCTTCTAGTAAAATGAAAATGCTGAATGGGGCAGGATTGAATTTGAAGCAAGCAAGTATGGTCCTGAATTTGAAACTGCCATTAACGATAAGTCTATCTATTAGGAAAGAAATCTTCAATACAAGCAAAAACAGCTCTTGTTATCCAAGAAGAGCTGTTCTATTTTATGAAAGAGAGAGTCACTAGTGCCCCTTGTGCTTCTCTCTACGTTTTTGCTGTTTGCGTTCAAATTTCTCTTGCTTGAGCAATTGCTTTTGGAGACTGGACTGTTGTTTTGAATGCTTTTTTCGTTCCTCATACTGCAACTGTAAAAGCTCTTGTGACTTAGAAGAAACTTTCTGCTTCACCTGTTTCTTTACAGCTCGCTGCAGACGCTTCGGATTCTTAATCTTCACATGCTGTTTGACTGTTGCCTCTGGACTAAAAGATAACCGAACAAACTGAGTCTGTAAAAGTTTCAAAATTTCATCCTCTTTTGGTTCCTGACCAAATGTCACTCGACAAACTTGATAAGTTCCCTCATACTCTTGTTCAAACAATCCATGCCAAAATCCATCTTCAAAATAAACTGTCAAGCCAATTGAAACGATTTCCACGACAGCACCTCCTTAAATCTATCCCTAAGAATGGACAACCAAGGAGGAAGGTTACTGATAGGCTTGCCTACGTCTGGACTACCAACCAGAACTGTGTTTTTATCTTAGTTGGGACTATTATAGCATAATCCAATTTAAAAATCCTCCAGATTCTACTCTGAAGGATTCATTTCTTATTTCACAACGATATTAACCAATTTATTAGGTACTGCAATCACCTTCACGATTTCCTTGCCATCGATCTCTGCTTTGACTTTTTCGTCAGCCAGAGCGATTTCTTGCAATTCTTCACGTGAAAGGTCCTTCGCGACCATGAGTTTGGCACGAACTTTACCTTTGATTTGGACGACGATTTCGATTTCGTCTTCAACCAATTTGCTTTCGTCCCATGTTGGCCAAGCTACGTAAGAGATGGATTCACCTGTTGTAGCAACAGTTTGCCAGAGTTCTTCTGCCAAGTGAGGTGCAAATGGGGCAAGCAATTGGATAAAGCCTTTGGCATAGTCCACATAGAGTTTGTCTTCCTTATTAGCAGCGTTGACAAAGACCATAAGTTGGGCAATGGCTGTGTTGAATTTCATGGATTCGATTTGCTCAGTAACAGATTTAACGGTTTCGTTATAAACCTTGTCAAGAGCACCATTATTTTCCGCAGCGATTTCTTTACTTGTAATCAAACGGTAAACACGGTCAAGGAATTTACGGCTTCCTTCCAAGCCTTCTTCAGACCAAGCGATGGAAGCATCGAGTGGCCCCATGAACATTTCATAAACACGAAGGGTATCGGCACCGTATTGTTCCACTACGTCGTCTGGGTTAACAACGTTCTTGAGCGATTTAGACATCTTAGCTGGTGCTTGCTCCAACTCTTCTCCTGTTTCCATATGGAAGAAAGAACCGTCACGTTTTTCAACCTTGTCAGTCGCCACAAGAGCTCCACGGTGGTCACGGTAGCTTGTTCCCAAAATCATCCCTTGGTTAAAGAGTTTTTGGAATGGTTCCTTAGTCGGAACAACACCGAGGTCATAGAGGAATTTGTGCCAGAAACGAGCATAAAGCAAGTGAAGAACGGCATGCTCTGCACCACCCACATAGATGTCTACTGGCAACCATTGTTTGAGGAGGTCCTCATCAGCCAATTTCTCAGTATTGTGTGGATCGATATAGCGGAGGTAGTACCAGCTTGAACCAGCCCATTGTGGCATAGTGTTGGTTTCACGACGACCTTTGACACCATCTTCACGCGTCACTTCAAGCCAGTCGGTCAAGTTAGCCAATGGGCTTTCCCCAGTACCTGAAGGACGGATATCCTTGGTGACTGGCAAGACAAGTGGCAATTCACTTTCAGGAACAGCTGTTGAAGTCCCATCTTCCCAATGAATGATTGGAATTGGCTCACCCCAGTAACGTTGACGGCTAAAGAGCCAGTCGCGGAGACGGTAGGTAACCTTCTCTTGTCCACAGCCTTTTTCTTCCAACCAAGCCACAATCTTAGCAATAGCGTCTTCTTTGTTCAGTCCATCAAGGAAGTCTGAATTGACATGAAGACCATCTTCAGTATAGGCAGCTTCTGCTACATTTCCACCTTCAAGGACTTCTACGATTGGAAGGTCAAATTGTTTGGCAAATTCCCAGTCACGTTGGTCATGGGCAGGCACGGCCATTACCGCACCTGTACCATAGCTAGCAAGAACATAGTCTGCAATCCAGATTGGGATTTCCTTGCCATTGACAGGATTGATGGCATAAGCACCCGTCCAAACACCAGTTTTTTCCTTGGCAAGGTCGGTACGAGCCAAGTCAGACTTGAGACTAGCTTGGTGTTTGTAGTC
>CAUSPE010000070.1:0-3545 GCA_963533485.1 uncultured Streptococcus sp. | reverse complement strand
TATGAATTGCAGCTTCATTCTCCCCTACCTATTCAGGATTTTTTAAGTCATTCTGTCTATAGCAGATTATTAGAGAAAAAGATTGGGGATACTGCAGTCGCTTCCATGAAGCAGGCTCCAAGTGAGGGAGAAGCTCTCTCTGTTTCTTTGAGTCAAGTCTTTCCAATCCTGACTGAAGAAGTGACACTAAGCGAGCCAAAAAGTAAGTTAAAAAATGATTTTGACTTGGAACATTTCCAGCGCCTGATGGCTCGAGATGGTTTGCGTTTTGAAGACGAGCAGGCGGATGTTTTGGAATTATTTGCCATCGCAGATGAAAAAAAATGGACCTGGTTTGAAACCTATCAATTAGCCAAGGCGACAGCGGTGGCTCAGGTTATTTCAGTCAAACGCATGCGTGAAAAGATAGCACAAAAACCAGCTACTTCTGACTTTAGCCCCAAAGAAATGACCATTATCAGGGAAGCCAAAAATAAAACTCCCCTGCACTTTTTAGCGGAAATCAAGCAAACGCGTAAGGGGAACATCACCCAAAGTGAAAGAGAACTCCTTCACCAGATGGCGTCTTTAGGCTTGTTGGATGAAGTCATCAATATCGTCTTACTTTTAACCTTTAACAAGGTTGATTCGGCAAATGTCAATGAAAAATATGCCATGAAGGTCGCCAATGACTATGCTTATCAAAAAATTCGGACAGCAGAAGAGGCTGTGCTTCGGATTCGAGAGCGTCAGCAAAAAGGCCAGGAAGACCAGAAATCGAAAACTAGCTCGACTAAGAGCAATGTTCCCAAGTGGAGTAATCCAGAATATAAAAATCAAACCAGCGAGGAAACTCGTCTGGAACTAGAACGTAAAAAACAAGAAATGTTAGCCCGATTAGAAGAAGGAGGAGACTAGATGGAAAGTGTGGGTGACGTTATTAAGCGTCAGACAAGTCGTTTTCAGTATCAGGACCTAGTCCAGCAGATTATGAAAGACCCAGATGTAGCGGCTTTTATCCAGAAAGAATCCCTCAGCCAAGAGGAGTTAAATCGAAGCATTTCCAAATTCAACCAATATATCACAGAACGGGATAAGTTTCTTCGTGGGGATGCGGACTATATAGCGCGTGGCTACAAGCCTGTCTTGGTCATGAATCATGGCTACGCGGATGTATCTTATGAAGAAACACCAGAACTAATCGCGGCTGAAAAAGAGGCTGCAATTAAGAATCGTCTCAAGTTGATCAATCTACCAGCAAGTCTCAAGAAAGCGAAATTGGCTCAGATTGACCTGGATGATCTAGGACGTTTGCCGATTTTTGAGAGACTCTATGCCTTTGTTGACCTTTACCCAAGTATCCGAAAAGGCCTTTATCTATACGGAGATTTTGGTGTCGGCAAGAGTTTCATGATGGCGGCCCTAGCCCATGACCTATCTGAAAAACGTGGTGCTTCAACAACCATTCTCCACTATCCAAGTTTTGTCATTGATGTGAAAAATGCCATCGGTGAAGGATCTGTGAAGACCTTGGTGGATGACATCAAGTTAGCAGAAGTCTTGGTCTTGGATGATATTGGTGCAGAGCAGTCAACACCTTGGGTGCGTGATGAGATTCTCCAAGTCATTCTTCAGTACCGCATGCAGGAAGATTTGCCGACCTTCTTTACTTCCAACTTTAATTTTCAAGATTTGGAAAAACATTTTGCCAAAGGAAAGAATGGAAATGACGAGACTTGGGAAGCTAGACGGGTCATGGAACGAATCCGTTATTTAGCAGAGGAAACGAGACTAGAAGGAGAAAATCGTCGATGACAGAAACCATTAAACTGATGAAAGCCCATACTTCAGTGCGCCGTTTCAAGAATCAAGAGATTCCTCAAGCAGACTTGGACGAGATTTTAACTGCTGGACAAATGGCGTCATCTTGGAAAAATTTCCAATCCTACTCTGTGATTCTTGTGCGCAGTCAAGAGAAGAAAAATGCCTTATATGAACTGGTTCCTCAGGAAGCCATTCGCCAGTCAGCTGCCTTTTTGCTTTTTGTCGGTGACTTGAACCGAGCTGAAAAGGGAGCAAGTCTTCATACAGAAACTTTCCAACCTCAAGGAGTAGAAGGTCTCCTCATCACGTCTGTGGACGCTGCGCTTGCTGGGCAAAATACCTTGCTTGCAGCAGAGAGTTTGGGATATGGTGGTGTTATCATCGGTTTGGTCCGTTATAAGTCAGAAGAAGTGGCAGAGCTTTTTAACCTGCCTGACTATACCTACCCTGTTTTTGGGATTGCCCTTGGCGTGCCAGATCAACAACACGATGTCAAACCAAGACTGCCTTTGAACCAAGTGGTATTTGAAGAAGAATACCAAGAACAGCCAGTAGCGGCGATTTTGGACTATGACAAAGTTCAGGCAGACTATGCTGGTGCGCGTGCGACGACCTCTTGGAGTCAACGTTTGGCAGAGCAGTTTGGTCAAGCCGAACCTAGTTCAACTCGGAAGAATCTAGAACAGAAAAAGTTATTGTAGAAAGTGAGAAAAAATGGCCTTACCAACTATTGCCATTGTAGGGCGTCCCAATGTTGGGAAATCAACCCTATTTAACCGAATCGCTGGTGAGCGAATCTCAATCGTAGAAGATGTCGAGGGTGTGACACGTGACCGTATCTATGCAACGGGTGAGTGGCTCAATCGTTCCTTTAGTATGATTGATACGGGAGGGATTGACGATGTCGATGCTCCCTTCATGGAACAAATCAAGCACCAGGCAGAAATCGCTATGGAAGAAGCGGATGTCATCGTCTTTGTAGTTTCTGGGAAAGAAGGGATTACAGATGCGGATGAATACGTAGCTCGCAAACTCTATAAAACCCATAAGCCTGTTATCCTTGCCGTTAACAAGGTTGACAATCCTGAGATGCGAAATGATATCTTTGATTTCTATGCGCTAGGCTTGGGCGAACCGTTGCCAATTTCGTCTGTCCACGGTATCGGTACGGGGGATGTACTGGATGCTATTGTGGAGAATCTACCACACGAAGTTGAAGAAGAAAATCCAGGTGTCATTAAATTTAGCTTGATTGGTCGTCCAAACGTTGGAAAATCAAGTTTGATCAACGCCATTTTGGGAGAAGACCGTGTGATTGCTAGTCCAGTAGCTGGAACAACGCGCGATGCCATTGATACCCATTTTACAGATGCTGATGGACAAGAGTTTACTATGATTGATACAGCTGGTATGCGTAAGTCTGGTAAGGTCTATGAAAATACAGAAAAATACTCTGTCATGCGCGCTATGCGTGCTATTGACCGTTCCGATGTGGTCTTGATGGTTCTCAATGCCGAAGAAGGTATTCGTGAGTATGACAAACGCATCGCAGGTTTTGCCCACGAAGCTGGTAAAGGAATGATCATCGTGGTTAACAAGTGGGATACTATTGAGAAAGACAACCATACCATGAAGAACTGGGAAGAAGACATCCGTGAGCAGTTCCAATACCTGCCTTATGCACCGATTGTCTTTGTTTCAGCTCTTACCAAGCAACGACTTCACAAACTGCCTGAGATGAT
>CAUSPE010000069.1:0-3617 GCA_963533485.1 uncultured Streptococcus sp. | reverse complement strand
AGCTAATTTTTCTTGCAAGCTAGCTAGTTTCTCAGCGGGCATTCCTCGACCATTGTCTTCCACTAGGATTTCAACGAAGCCTTGGCCCTTCAAGGCTTTGATACTGATGACATTATCCGTTCTGCGATGGTCAACACCATGGGCAAAGTAGTTTTCTACTAATGGTTGGAGTGTAAATTTTGGAATCCTCATTTCTTCCAATTCTGGTGCAATCTTGAAACCATAGGCAATGGATTTAGGATAACGTACCATACAGAGATAGCTATATTTTCGGCAAAATTCTAGTTCTTGTTGCAATGTCGTTTCACGCTCATCGGAGATATTGTTGCGTAACAAGCTACTAAATTCATAGATAATATCTGCCAGTTCATCCTGACTTTGCATGACGGCATACATCCGTAAAAACTCCAGAGTATTGTACATAAAGTGAGGATTAATTTGAGCTTGTAGAGCTCGCATATTTGCATCTTTTTGACTGAGCTCTAGCTGATAGATATCGTGGATATTTTTTTCCAGGCGATCCAACATATCATTGGTTGTTTCTGCAATGAGAAGCAACTCTTGGTCTTTTTCAGAGGTATCGATTCGAAGGCCTTCTTCCCCTTGAGCAATCACCTCGATCGAATCTACTAGATCTACGACCTGCTTTTGGTAATTTGAAAAAGTCTGTCTAAGGGTCACGTACAAAATGATGATAAAGAGGATACTTAGCCCAATAATAACAGCAGAACTCGTCAAAGTTCCTGTAAGAACAAAATTTTTAGGAACAGCAACTCGAACCTGATAACCGTGAGAGGTGACACCTACAAACCAGTTTTCTCGCTCGGCTGAGACCTTCTCCCCAATATGGAACATCTCAGTCTCAAAAGGCGAAGTTACTGTTACAGCCATTGGGATATGACCCCGAGTATTGTCAATAGCGCCATGTAAAACATCTGGGGATAGGGAGATATAAATCACTCCTAAATCCTTGTCAGACACAGGATCGGAAACAGGAATGGCAAAACTATTGGCTGTTGGCTTAAAATCCTCCGCAGGAACTTTCTCTCCACTGCGTTTTTCTCTAGTCGAAACATATACTTCCTTGTAGTCCTGAAGAACAATAGCCACTCCAGTCACAAAATCATTCCGAACATAGAGATCATCAATATTTTCATACAGGGAAACCGAGATATAAGGCGAAGTTTTACGTTCTAATTGCCAATAGAAATAGTCTGGTGTGCTGAGACTGAAATACTTGTAAATTCCTTCGATGCGGGCCTGATTTTCAACCAAAGACTGAGCAAGTTGAGTTGACTCTCTGTGATAATATTCCACTTCACTCACTGTCCGAGTGGTCACACGTTCTGCAACCCGTTGGGCTTCTTTCTCACGTGAATCCCAGTCAGCATACGAGAGCATAATCGCAAAACTAGCAATGACCACGATCATGACCAAACTATAAATCCGTAAAAGAGAGTGAAGCCAGAACTGCTTCATTCTATTTTGTCGCCAATTTTTCATGGATACTTTCATAAATAGGTTCCAACATATCACTGATAAAGAAATGCCACATTCCAATTCCTACAAAAAAGAGCAAGGCAGGCATATAATAACCAACTCCTACAAGGAGAGCGGACCCGAGTAAAACCTTGGCAATCGCAGGTAGGCTCATAAAAATCCCAATAAGGGATAGTTTCAAGGTATTTTGGTAGGATAAATCAAAGTACACCTGAAGTTTCAAGGACACAGTATAGGCTAGAAAGACAAGAGCAACTACAAGGACGTTGAGAAAGGTCGCCAAGAGGTGGAAAATCGTCTGGTGGGGCAATTGAACTAGAAGATACAAACCATAAACTAGGACAAGATCCACAAACACAAAACTATAGAAAGCCAGATTGCTCTTGACAAAATTGCTCTTATACAATTCCCAAGCTTCCTTCAGATGGTAGGCTCGATAGGTATAACCATGTTCCGCATACAAACTCATAAGAGTTGCACTAGCTGGTGCCAAACCAAATACCACTCCTCCTGCTAGTGTTAATAGCCAGAAATAAGCCGTCGCCATCATTCCCAAAAAGATACGATTAAAGACGAATTCTAGAAACTTTCCCATGCTACTCTCCTTAAACTAACGATGTAACTATTATATCATATTTCAAACGTTTTCAAAAATATAGAACTCCCATTTACAATCCTCAAAAAGCGTGATACAATTGGTTTTGTTAATTCGCATCAAGGAGATTTTCATGAAGAAAAATATCTTAACCACCCTCTTAGCTGTCGTCCTCTATTTCCTCTGTGTAGGGATTGGAGTCTTCCTAGGACACCTGGTCGACCAAACAGGCAATATGTTCTACGCACCTGCCTTTGCTGCCCTTGTCGGTGGCAGTGTCTACATGCTTCTTTTGACGAAGGTCCCTCGTTTTGGCGCTATCACCACTCTAGGACTTTTTATGGCACTTTTCTTCCTAGCGAGCAAACATGGCGCTGGTGCCTTTCTCCCAGGACTCGCCTGTGGTCTTGCAGCAGATGCCATCGCTCGTCTCGGAAACTACAAAGATCGAATCAAAAACACCCTCTCCTTCCTCGTTTTTGCTTTTAGCACAAGTGGTCCTATCTTCCTCATGTGGATCCGTCCCAATGCTTACGTGGCCACCTTACTTGCGCGTGGGAAATCCCAAGAATACATTGACCGTATCATGGTCGCTCCAGAGTTGGACAAAATCCTTCTCTTTGTCGTAAGTATCCTCCTAGGCGCCTTGATGGGAGCTATTATTGGGCAATTTCTAAGTCAAAAAATAGCTGATAAACTATAAGATAAAAGCCCTGAAGACTAGCAATGCCTAGTTCCAGGGCCTTTTTGTATACAATCCTAAAATTCACTATAGATAAATTCTTGAATGTTCGAAAAATCGGTCACAAAACAGTAAATCACGATGCTCAAGATAACCGTATAGAAAAATAGTGTCCACAAGATTAAACGATGTGTGTTAGTTAGCTTGGTTTGCAAATTTGTAAAGTTCTTTTTCAACTTCCATCCATCCTTTCACTCCAACGTGCATCACGTCAAATAAAAAGTAATCATCATACTCTCTGTTTCCATAGTTTAATACGGTTGCACCATGGCTTTTTGCGACATCTTCTATTTTTTTATAAGTTTTTTCCCGCATCTCTCTTGAGACACCAGTGTAGTCATTCCATTTCCCGTTTACTGGGAAAATAATAACCTCAACTTCAATTCCCAATTCTTTGGCAACTGTCAAGAAGAGTTCCATATCTGAATATTCTGGTGACTCCAGATAGCTCAAATCTTTATTAGAATCTTTCAGCGATGCGTAGCGGTCTTTTAAGTAAGTATTGTAGTAGTTATTATCAACAGCATAGTCATTATTGTCTGTTTTCTTTTTGACCTCTTCCACAAACTGATTCGTCATTTTCTCCCAATCATAGTCTGGGGTTTTATCCCCTAGTGAAGGATAATCTGATTTCTCATGATTTTCATAAAATTTTCGTTTGAGCTTAAAGGAATACATCGCGTTCTCAAACTCTAATAGTTTTTTATCAATAATGGTTCCTTTTCCATCTATGAAATAACTTTTGTATTTTTTGTAGATGTCATTTTGTTGCTTGTTCCC
>CAUSPE010000068.1:0-3654 GCA_963533485.1 uncultured Streptococcus sp. | reverse complement strand
ATCAATTAGTACTTAATCTTGCCAATCCTCAGGTAGTAGAATATTTGAAAAATGTCTTAGATGAACTCCTCTCTCATCATGATATTGACTACATCAAATGGGATATGAATCGTAATATCACTAATCTGGGGAATGGTTCAGTTTATCTGGAAACCCAGATGCAATCTCATCAGTACATGCTGGGGCTTTACGAACTCGTTTCTTATCTGACAGAGAAACATAGTCATATTCTCTTTGAGTCTTGCTCTGGTGGTGGTGGACGAAATGATCTTGGTATGATGCGTTATTTCCCACAGGTCTGGGCTAGTGATAATACTGATGCCATAGCACGTTTACCAATTCAATACGGTTCATCCTATCTCTATCCAACCATTTCCATGGGGGCTCATGTGTCAGCAGTACCAAATCATCAGATGGGACGAATGACACCATTGGAAACTCGTGGTCATGTGGCAATGATGGGGAATCTGGGCTATGAGCTTGATTTGACAAGTTTATCAGATGAAGAGAAGTCTGAGATTGGTAATCAGGTGAACTTGTATAAAGAATTGCGACCAGTAGTCCAGTTGGGAAATCAGTATAGGTTAATCAATCCCGATGCTGAATCCAATGAAGCAGCAGTTCAATTTAACTATGAAGATCAAACGATTGTAACCTATGTCCGAGTCTTATCAGTTGTGGAAACAATGGAAACCACCTTGAAACTGAAAGACTTAGAAGTGGAAGGGCTTTATGAGCTGGAAGGGACAAACATTGTTTACTCGGGTGCAGAGCTCATGTATGCAGGTTTAACTGTTACCCTATCGCCAGGAGATTTTTTGAGTAGACAGTATAAATTCAAGAGACTATAATAAAAGCGTATAAATTTATCAAGGAGGCATTCCAATGAAATGGTATAAGAAAGCAGGTTTTCTTTTAGTAGCTGGGGCAAGTTTACTAGGCCTAGTAGCTTGTGGTCAGAACAATCAATCAACCGATGGCAAGGTAACGATTGAGTTTTTTAACCAGAAGACCGAGATGGCAGATACCTTGCAAAAGATAGTGGATGATTTTGAGAAGGAACACCCTAATATTGATGTGAAGCTGACTACAGTACCTTCAGCTGGAATTGTTCTAAAGACTCGGATTTTATCAGGAGATGTTCCAGATATTATTAATATCTATCCTCAAAATATGGATTTTCAGGAGTGGGCGAAGGCAGGCTATTTTGCAGATATGACAGGAAAACCCTATCTTGAGAACATCAAGAATGACTATGCTGAAAAGTATGCGATTAACAATAAAGTTTATAGTGTGCCTTTAACGGCCAACCTTTATGGAATCTATTACAATAAAACGAAGTTTAAAGAATTAGGACTTGAGGAACCGAAGACTTTTAAAGAGTTTCAAGAGATTGTTAAAAAGATAAAAGATAGTGGGAATTCTCCATTTGCAGTTGCAGGCAATGAAGGCTGGACATTGAATGGTTACCACCAACTTTCTCTCATTACTCTTACAGGCAGTGGAGACGCGGCTAATAACTACCTTCGATTTTCAAAACCAAACGCTATCTCTGCAGATGATGCTATTTTAAAAGCAGATGCAGAACGAATCGATTTATTAGCAGATAATGCTCAAGATGGTTGGCGTGGTGCCTCATATAATGATTCGGTGGTAGCATTTTCAAGTGAAAAAGCCTTGATGATGCCACAAGGATCATGGGCATTAGCGGCAATTAATCAACAGGATCCAAAATTTGAGGTGGGGATGTTTGCCTTTCCAGGAGAAGAAGTAGGGAAAGAAGTCACTGTTGGTGCAGGGGACATGGCATTATCAACTTCAGCTACTACCAAACATCCGAAAGAAACCGAAGAATTTATCAGCTATATGACTAGTCCAAAAGCTATGCAATCATACTATGATGTAGATGGATCACCTGTTGCGGTAAAAGGCATACAGGAAAAAGAAGATTCAGCGCTTGCAGCTATTTCTAAACTGGCATTTACGGACAAACATTATGTTTGGTTGGGCCAACGCTGGAACTCTGAAGAAGACTTTTTTAATCTAACTACAGGTTACCTGATGGAAAAAAATCTGAAAAATATGGCAAACAATCTCAATGCTTTCTTTAATCCAATGAAGGCAGATTTGGACTAGAATAGGAGTTAAGATGATATGGCTATTCGAAAATTTTTAAATAAATACTGGGGTTGGACATTTTTACTCATCCCGCTTGCTTTACAAGCTATCTTCTTTTACTTTCCGATGGTGCAAGGTGCTTTCTATAGTTTGACTAACTGGACTGGATTGACCTATAATTATAAATTTGTTGGTTTAAATAACTACAAATTGCTGATGATTGATGGGAAATTCTTCACAGCCATAGCCTTTACTTTGATTTTAACTCTGGCATTGATTATTGGAGAGATTACGATTGGGGTGGTTGTGGCACGAGCCTTAAATTCTAAGATGAAGGGGCAGACCTTCTTTAGAGCTTGGTTCTTTTTCCCGGCTGTTTTGTCTGGTTTGACAGTTTCCTTGATTTTTAAACAATTCTTCAACTATGGGCTTCCAACGATTGGAAAAATTTTAGGAATTAGCTTTTTACAAGAGAGTCTATTGGGGACACCAGTCGGAGCGGTAGTGGCAACTATTTTTGTTCTTCTATGGCAAGGAGTAGCTATGCCAATCATTCTCTTTCTTGCTGGTCTTCAGAGTATTCCAACTGATATTTTAGAGGCGGCATCAATTGATGGTGCAACCAGTAAACAAACTTTTTGGAAGATTGAATTGCCCTATTTACTGCCAACGATTTCTATGGTTTTTATTCTGGCTCTTAAGTCCGGTTTGACTGCCTTTGACCAAATTTTTGCCTTGACGAGTGGTGGTCCAAATAATGCTACAACGTCTCTTGGACTTTTAGTCTATAACTATGCCTTCAAGAGTAACCAATATGGATATGCGAATGCAATTGCCTTGATTTTATTCTTAATTATTGGAATTGTTTCTATTATCCAAATCAAGCTATCAAAGAAATTTGAAATCTAATAGAGGAGTCCTACACATGAAAAAAGAAGAAAAATTGAATCAGTTTTGGAAATATGTCCTCTTGATAGTCGGTGGTATTCTTATACTTGTTCCTTTGTTGGTAACGGTATTTAGTTCTTTCAAGACAACTAAGGATATCATGAATCATTTCTTTAGTTTGCCCAATCCTTTTACGTTGAGTAATTATGAACGATTGATTTCGGATGGAATTGGAGGCTATTTCTGGAATTCAGCTGTTATTACGGTGTTATCATTGATTGTAGTGGCTTTCTTTATACCAGCTGCAGCTTACTCCATTGCGCGAAATATGTCCAAGAAAAAAGCCTTTGCAATTATGTATTCGCTCTTGATTTTAGGGATATTTGTTCCGTTTCAGGTGATTATGATTCCCATCACAGTTATGATGAGTAAACTCGGTCTAGCAAATATGTGGGGGTTGGTAATACTCTATCTAACTTATGCAATTCCACAGACTCTCTTCTTGTATGTTGGTTATATAAAAATCAGTGTACCAGATAGTTTAGATGAAGCTGCAGAAATTGATGGGGCTGATCGTTTTACAATTTATCGTCGAATCATTTTTCCAATGTTGAAGCCCATGCATGCGACAACTTTGATTATCAATGC
>CAUSPE010000067.1:0-3689 GCA_963533485.1 uncultured Streptococcus sp. | reverse complement strand
AACATATTGTAATAAGCCATGAGATGGTGGGCAAAACTGATCGGTTGGGCGTGCTGTAAATGGGTATAGCCTGGCATGATGGTTTCCACATGTTTTTCAGTCAAATCCAGCAAAACACTGTTCAGATTCGCCAACTTATCCAAGACATGGCCAAGCTGCTCCTTTAGATATAAGTGCATATCCGTTGCGACTTGGTCATTCCGAGAACGGGCCGTGTGTAGTTTCCCAGCCAGAGGACCGATTTTCTCTGTCAGCAACACTTCCATATTCATATGAATATCTTCATTTGCAATATCAAAATGAAGCTCTCCTGCCTCTAAATCTCGCAACAAAGCTTTCAGACCATCTCGGATCTGCTCTGCCTCTTCCAAGCTTAAAATGCCAGTCTGTCCTAGCATTTGAACATGAGCTAGGGAACCCATCAAATCAAATTTTGCCAGCTGGTGGTCAAAGGAAATACTTGCACCGAACTGTTCTACCCACTCTTCCACAGTGCCTTCAAATCGACCACCCCATAATTTTGTATTTTTCGACATATCCTGTCGTCCCTTTCTATCGCATCACTACTCAACATTTTTCTGAACTTCTGAATAAACCTTAGTCGGAAGCCCCCAAAGCTTGATAAATCCAACAGCCGCATCTTGGTCAAAAGTATCCGCACTGGTATAAGTCGCCAAATTTTCATCGTAAAGAGAATTTGGAGATTTCCGAGCCACTACCTGAGCATTCCCCTTGTAAAGTTTAACTTTTGCAGTTCCATTGACAACTTTCTGTGTCTCCTTGATATAGGAAATCAAAGCCTGAGTTGCTGGGCTAAACCACAAGGCATTATAGATGAGATTGGACAACTCATTTTCGATAATAGGTTTAAAATGAGCCACTTCTCTCACAAGAGTCAAGTCTTCAATCTCCTTATGAGCTGCCAATAAAGTCACAGCACCTGGGCACTCATAAATCTCTCTTGACTTAATACCGACTAGGCGATTTTCCACATGGTCAATACGACCGACACCGTGTTTGCCCGCAATTTCATTTAGCTTTTGGATCAAAGTAGCCACCTTCATCTTCTCACCATTGAGGGAGATGGGCACCCCGCAACTAAACTCAATGTCAATAAATTCTGGACTGTCTGGTGCCTCTTCTGGCGAAGATGTGATTCCAAACGCTTCTTCTGGTGCTTGGTTCCAAGGGTTTTCCAAAACACCACATTCATTTGCACGTCCCCATAGATTTTGGTCGACAGAGTAAGGATTGTCAAGGTCAGCAGGAACTGGGACGCCGTTTTCTTTTGCATATTGGATTTCTTCTTCACGAGACCATTTCCACTCACGAACAGGCGCAACTACTTTTAAATTGGGATCCAAAGCTGCAATAGAGACTTCAAACCGAACTTGGTCGTTTCCCTTACCTGTACAACCATGGGCAATTGTGGTTGCCCCCGTCTGATGAGCTATTTCAACGAGTTTTTTTGAAATAAGAGGGCGACTCAGAGCAGATACCAAGGGATACTTCTGTTCGTAGTAGGTATGAGCCTGAAGGGCCACTAAAACATAGTCATTAGCAAATTCTTCCTTAACATCAATGACATAAGACTCAACAGCCCCAACCTTGAGAGCTTTATCGTGGACGAACTCCAAATCTTTTCCTTCACCCACATCCATACAAACAGCAATCACATCATAGTCTTTTTTTAACCATGTAATAGCAACTGATGTATCCAATCCACCTGAATAGGCTAAAATGACTTTTTCCTTACTCATTTCTCTTCCTTCTTTCTATTTTTCGATAGAGGCTTTAAAAGCATCGTCAATCAATTTGTCCAACTCCCCAGAATCCTTCAACTTCTGGATGGTTTTATCAACCACCTCTTTTAATTCTTTACTGTCTTTTTTCATCGCAACAGCGTAGGAATCTTCTTTGTCATTGTCAAAATCAAACTCAGCGATGGCTAGGTCTGAATTATTCTCTACAAATCCTTTCGCCACTGGTTCTTCAAAGATAACCGCATCCAGTTGCCCTGATTTCAAATCTGTTATCAAATTTCCATTTTTAGGAAGTGAAACGAGAGAAGAATTCTGCAAGGTTTCTTTAGCCAGAGTTTCCTGGATAGAACCTTTCTGCGCTCCAACCTTTTTCTGAGCCAAATCCTTGACTGATTGGTAATTCGTTAATTCAGATTTTCTTACGATAACCTTATTTTTCGAAGTGTAGTAGGGAATTGAAAAATCATAAACTTGACTTCTCTCCTCCGTTTTAGAAACACCTGATATGGCAAGATCGGCCTTTCCTGAATCAAGACTAGCCAGTACATTGTCAAAACTCATTGGAGAGAACTCCACTTCTACACCTAGTTCCTTTGCGATGGCTTTGGCGAGCTCAACATCTGAACCTACAATCTGATTTTTCCCATCGACCAATTTCTGGTATTCAAATGGAGCAAACTCTGGATTTAGGGCCACCACCAATTTTCCTTTAGCTTTAATGGCTTCAACACCTTGGGATTGAGTGTTACTACAAGCAAATAATAAGGGAAACATAAGCAAACCAAACATCGTCATCAACACCTTCTTCACTTTATTCATAGAAGAGCCTCCTTTTATTTTTATACCTCATTATTGTATAAATAATACTCTTCTCATCCTTGTTTGTCAAGAAAAAACTGTATTTTATTTCATTTTAATCAAGAAAAAGCTTATTATGTGATATATTTTTACACATAATAAGCTTATTTATACTATTTAATTTTTTTAAAAATACAATTGTCCAATTACAAGTAAGATGAAGAGATCAACGAACTCTCCACATTCTCTTTCACAATTCAATGACTCGATGGCACTGTTGAGCCACATAGGCATCGTGGGTAACGATAATGACCGTTTTACCTTCCTTGTTCATATCTAAGAGAAAGTTCAAAACCAAATCTCGATTTTCAGGATCTAGAGAACCGGTTGGTTCATCTGCTAAAAGGAGCTGGCTGGGTTTTAAAATGGCTCTAGCAACTGCGATTCGCTGCTGTTCTCCTCCAGATAACTCTGAAACCTTTTGATGTAGAATTGATGGCAACCCCACTCTCTCTAAAATTTCTTCTATCTTTTTGACTTTGTCCTTCTTGGATAATTTTACATACTTTAGAGCGAGCATGAGATTATACTCTACCGTTTCATTATCAATCAGAGCAAAGTTTTGAAACAGATAGGAGATATGTTCGCGGATAATCGCTTGCGACTTAGCAGAATTGACAGGTACATTTTGCTGACCGAAAATTTCATAATGTCCACTGTAATCGCCATCTATCAAACCCAAGAGATTTAACAAGGTTGACTTGCCACTGCCACTTTTTCCAACAATGGCAACTAAATCTCCTTGGTTAATTTTTAGAGATAAGTTCTCCAAAATAACTTTTTCCCCAATGGTTTTCGTAACATTTTCCAACTTTATCATAAGTGATCCCCTTTCAATAACTGCACTACATTTCGTTTTTCCATCTTAGAGCCCAAGAAAAGTACAAACAGAATATCTAAGCCTGTAAATCCTGCGAAAAGCAAGGGTGGAAAAAGAGCATGAGCAAAGAATAGCAAGGCCATAAAAGGGAGGCTATAGACAGCTAATAGAAGACCCAGCAAGGAACGGTAGCGATCTATCAATTTCCAGCCCATAAACTTCTTGGTAATAATATCTGTTCGCTTCAA
>CAUSPE010000066.1:0-3970 GCA_963533485.1 uncultured Streptococcus sp. | reverse complement strand
TCCTTAAATATCGTCACATCATTGCTCGCACCTTCAAAACCACAGATATGGAGGATATTGGTCCCACCAACCTGATTGGCCGCCTCCAAGATCGCTATATTGCTCGGTTCGATATAGGTTTGGTAGAGTGCTGGTGTGATGCGCTCATCTTGAATTTCCTGGGTGCTGAGGTAAATCCCGTCGACACCGCCTTGCTGGATGATTTTCTGAGTTAGGGAAGCAATATCTCCTGCAATCACATCTAGAATAGCTCTAAATTGCTCAGGATTTTCAAGCAATAGATCAGCCACTTCCTTATCTCCTCGAGAAGTTTCTGTACGGAACCAGCGCTTGAGATAGGAGATCGGTGAAAAGATATTGTAGAAAGAAGCAATCTCTTCGGTAAAGGTCTCTCGAATCGCTTGTACCACTTCCACCTGTTGCTGAATCCATGGGTGTTCCTCACCAATCGACTCAATAGAAGCCAGCTCCTGAATGCTTGCAACCTTAGGACTATAGACATTACTTGGATAAAGGAAAAAACCGTCGCTCATAATTTTGACAAAATCAGGGCGAATCCTTTCCACATAGTTGCGATGCCCGTCAACACTTTTTTGAAAGATACGTGGATTGTTTAATCCCTGCCCCTTTTCTTCGAGTGTTACAAAATGAAACCAAAATCCGACAGGAACTCTTTCCACTTCATCGCCTCGAATCGCTCTAAAGACTAGATCTCTTTTACTTGCCATACCTTTCTCCTTCCATTTGGATTGAAACCATCTTACCACTCCTTTTTTCCTTTTCCCAATATATATTGACTATCAACTCGATTGGAAATTTTTATATCTATAAAGAAAAAAATCCCTGAAAAGCTTGATGTTACTAGCCTTTCAAAGATTCACTTTATTTTCATCTATTTTCCAAAAAGAAGCTGATATAGATTTTCTATCAAGCCGATTGAATTTTTTTATATCCATCTTCATTCCCAAATTAAGTACATAATTTTATCCTAATACCAAATTACTACTGAAAAATTTCTTTTCTCTCGGTATTTCCTT
Organism: uncultured Streptococcus sp.; assembly: GCA_963533485.1. Taxonomy (GTDB): domain Bacteria; phylum Bacillota; class Bacilli; order Lactobacillales; family Streptococcaceae; genus Streptococcus. Next base: position 2,933 of record CAUSPE010000066.1, on the reverse strand, counting down.
GCACAAATCCCATGAAAACGCTACAATATTAATAGACTATTATTAGGAGGATGGGATTATGAAAATATCCAAAGTTACCATTACAATTGCTTCTACACTTACTTCCGTCATTTTACTGACTGGCTGTGGTACAAATTCGGCAAATTCACAGACAACACAAAGTAGTACATCTGATAATCAGGTTACAATGACCTATGATCAGTTGCGTTCAAGAGAAAATACTATGTCAACTCTTTGGTATCAAAAAGCAGCTGAAACCAAGGCACTCTATCTACAAGGTTACAATGTCGCTACTGATCGTTTGAAAGAACTACTAAAAACACAGACAGATAAACCCTACTCTATCGTTTTGGACTTAGACGAAACAGTATTAGACAATAGCCCTTATCAAGCGCAAAATGTCAAAGATGGAACAGCATTTACCCCAGAAAACTGGGATGTCTGGGTAAAAAAAGCTGCAGCCAAGGCTGTACCAGGTGCTAAAGACTTTCTCCAATTTGCAGACCAAAACGGTGTCCAAATTTACTATGTATCTGACCGCACGATAGATCAGGTAGATGATACGATCAAAAACCTAGAAAATGAAGGAATCCCTGTACAAAGCCGCGATCATCTCATGTTCTTAGAAAAAGGCGTCAAATCTAAAGAAGGTCGTAGACAAGCAGTCCAAGAAAAAACCAACTTAGTCATGCTACTAGGAGACAATCTTGTGGACTTTGCAGAGTTTTCAAAGACCTCTGAAACTGAGCGCGACCAAAAATTAGAGGAATTACAAAAAGAGTTTGGTCAGAAATTCATCATTTTCCCTAACCCAATGTACGGATCATGGGAAAGCACTGTTTACAATGGTAATAAATTGGATGCCAAGGGTCAAACTGAAGAGCGCCAAAAAAACTTACAAGGTTTTGATAAATAAAATAAGGGAGCTATCTACCAGTTTACACCAACCACAAGATATCGTATTTGTGAGAATATCAAAAAGACGATTTCCACTTGGAAATCGTCTTTTTTACTATTTTATCTTGTGCTTGGTATAAACCAGTATATATTCTACTAGATAGTATGCTCTACCCCTTGTACCACTTCCACCTGTTGCTGAATCCATGAGTGTTCCTCACCAATCGACTCAACTGATTGAATTTTTTTATAACTCCTTTTTCATAGCAAAGTAAGCACGTATTTTCGGCGCCACTTGTGTGCCGAAGAGTTCAATAGCTCTCAGAACTTGATCATGAGGCATAGAACCAAGCGGTAGATGGAGCATAAAGCGATCCAAGCCTAAATCCTCAATCATGCGAATCAATTTTTCTGCTACCTGATTAGGATTTCCCACAAACATGGCTCCATTTGGACCAACTTGCTCCAAATATTGCTCATAGGTCAACTCCTGCCAGTGTGGACGGTCCTTAGAAATCGCATCCACCACTTGCTTGGTCGGATGGAAATAATCTTTCACCGCCTGCTCGCCATCTTCCGCAATCCAGCCCCAAGAATGAGCACCCACTTTCAGGTCTTTATCCGCATGACCGGCTTCCCTACCAATCTCACGATAAGCTTGAATCAACTTTTTAAAATAACGTGGATTGCCACCGATAATGGCATAGACAATCGGCAACCCCGCCTGAGCAATCTTCACTGTTGATTCGACATGGCCACCTGTCGCCACCCACAATGGCAATTTGTCCTGAACTGGACGGGGATAGACTTCTTTTCCAGCAATGCTTTGGGTCAATTGACCTTGCCAGTCTATCTTGGTCTTTTCATTGACTAACTGGAGCATGTCTAATTTCTCATCAAAGAGAGCATCATAGTCTTTCAAGTCATAGCCAAACAGTGGGAAAGACTCGGTAAATGAACCACGCCCAGCCATAATCTCCGCACGGCCATTTGACAAGGCATCGATGGTGGCATATTGTTGGAACAAGCGAATCGGATCCATACTCGAGAGAATGCTGACCGCACTAGTCAAACGAATCTTTTTGGTATTGACTGCCCCAGCTGCAAGAACAATCTCTGGCGCCGATACCGCAAAGTCCTCCCGATGATGCTCCCCAATCCCGTACACATCCAAACCAACCTTATCAGCTAGCTCTATCTCTGCCACCAACTGACGAATGCGTTCATCATGACTGTAAATCTGCCTAGTCGCTTCCAGAGCGGTTGTTTCACCAAATGTTGAAATCCCTAATTCTACCATCCCGTTTCCTCGCTATCTCTTTTAGTTTTAGGATATTTTATCACTAATTAGTTCTATTTTCAATAAATTTGCTCATTAGAAAAAGCCTAGATGAACTAGACTTTCTTAGCTTATTCTACCTGTAGTTTATTGTCTTTCAGAGTTAACTTCGAGTTTTCTGTCAATTCTGTTTGTTCAAAAGTGTAAATCGTCTCACCCTTTGTATCAATCATGTACCAGACATGGTCTTTACGGACAACCAGGGCAAGCTCCGTACTATTTGTGTCCTCATTTTTGACAGACAATGGAAAGGCCTTGTCCACACCTTCCAGAGCTACTTTATTCCCTGTTTTTAATTCTACTAGGTAGTACACGCCATCCTTTGTACCAAAACTGTAGTCCCCATTAATCTTTGTGTGGCTATCATAGTTTTTCATTAGAATGGAAGTTTTATCCATACCTTCAAACGCCTTTTTAAAGTGTTCTTTCTGCTCTTCAGCTTTCTTTTGATCTTGAGACTGAACCGTCTCTTGCACTGCAGCAATCCGTTCCAGGTTTTGCTTTTTCGCTTGTCTCTGCTGATGGATCAAGATCGTACGTATCAAGTAAGAACTAGACAAGACGATACCAACCAGCATAGCAATAATACTTTTTTTCTTCTTCATTTTCTTCTCCTTATAAAAAATTAAAGGCGAGCAAAAATACTCCTCACTCAAGTATACCAAGAGAGAGCAAAAAAGTCTAGATGAACTAGACT
>CAUSPE010000065.1:0-4078 GCA_963533485.1 uncultured Streptococcus sp. | reverse complement strand
AGGCAGGCGCTGCCCTCATCGGTGGGGAAACAGCTGAAATGCCTGGTATGTATGGTGAAGATGACTATGACTTGGCTGGTTTTGCGGTCGGTGTGGCAGAAAAATCTCAAATTATTGACGGTTCAAAGGTGGCAGAAGGCGATGTTCTTCTCGGACTTGCCTCAAGTGGTATCCACTCAAATGGTTACTCACTCGTCCGTCGTGTCTTTGCCGACTACACAGGTGAGGAAGTCTTGCCAGAATTGGAAGGCAAGAAACTCAAAGACGTTCTTTTGGAGCCAACTCGTATCTATGTCAAGGCTGTCTTGCCACTCATTAAAGAGGAATTGGTCAATGGAATTGCCCACATCACAGGTGGTGGTTTCATCGAGAATGTACCTCGTATGTTCGCGGATGATTTGGCTGCTGAGATTGACGAAAGCAAAGTTCCAGTTCTTCCAATTTTCAAAGCTCTTGAAAAATATGGTCAAATCAAACATGAAGAAATGTTTGAAATCTTCAATATGGGTGTAGGCCTCATGTTGGCAGTTAGCCCTGAAAATGTAGACCGTGTCAAGGAATTGCTGGATGAACCAGTCTATGAAATTGGTCGGATTGTCAAGAAGGCAGATGCAAGTGTGGTGATAAAATAATGGCTAAAAAAATTGCTGTTTTTGCTTCTGGAAATGGTTCAAACTTTCAAGTCATTGCAGAGCAATTTCCAGTAGAATTTGTCTTTTCAGATCACCGGGATGCCTACGTTTTAGAACGTGCCGAAAAACTAGGGGTTTTATCTTATGCCTTTGAACTTAAAGAGTTTGAGAATAAGGCAGACTATGAAGGAGCCATCGTCGAACTCTTAGATGAGCACCAGATTGACTTGGTTTGTCTCGCAGGCTATATGAAAATCGTTGGTCCAACCTTGCTAGCGGCTTATGAAGGTCGCATCATCAATATTCACCCAGCCTACCTGCCAGAATTTCCAGGAGCTCATGGGATTGAGGACGCTTGGAATGCTGGAGTTACTGAGAGCGGCGTGACCATTCACTGGGTGGACTCGGGTGTGGATACAGGAAAGGTTATTAAACAAGTACGCGTACCACGACTAGCTGATGATACCATCGAAAGCTTTGAAGCTCGCATTCATGAGGCAGAGTATAAGTTGTATCCAGAGGTGCTGGATAGCTTGGGAGTGGAGAGGAAATAAAAGATAGATAGAAGAGGAATAAAAATGACAAATAAAGATAGTTTTAATGGTGGCACTAATATTGGTGTAGGAAATACTGCTGGTGGAGATATATTTGCTGCTGGTAGAGATATTTATATTCAAAAAAAAGATGAAAAACCAGTTGCTGAGTATGAAGCAAAGGTAATTTGGAAGACTCCTTTAACTAAGTCTGTTCTAAGTTTCAGTGGAATACTCAGTTCAGTAGCTAGTGCTTTTACAATTTTCAAGAGCATTGAACCATTAATAAATTGGTTTAGAAATTCAAATACGGGACAATTTAAGGGAATTAATGAAAATTTTTTGTTCATCTTTTTAGGAATTTTCTTGTTGACGATTATTATTTTTTATTTACGATCTATTACAAGTAAAGAGACCAGACAACCTTTGATGTTTAATTATGCACTTAGTGGAATTGGAAATAGGTTGAGTGTAGAGAAAGTTGAAGTTGCCGCCTGTCCGATCTGTAATGGAAAGATGAAATATTACAATAAACCTATAGCATGGGATAGAGAAATAGCCCCAAATGGGAAGGAGAAGCTTATTGTGACCGAGAGGGTTCCAGCGTTGGAGTGTAAAAGAAATAGTAAACACTGGTTTGAAGTTGATCCAGCAGAAGATAAAATATAACATAAGGAGAACATAATGACGAAACGCGCCTTAATCAGCGTCTCAGACAAAGCGGGCATTGTTGAATTTGCCCAAGAACTCAAAAAACTTGGTTGGGATATTATCTCGACAGGTGGTACCAAAGTTGCCCTTGACAATGCTGGGGTAGATACCATTGCCATTGACGATGTGACTGGTTTCCCAGAAATGATGGATGGTCGTGTGAAGACCCTCCACCCAAATATTCACGGTGGGCTCTTAGCTCGTCGTGACTTGGATAGTCACTTGGAAGCAGCTAAGGATAATCAGATTGAGCTCATTGACCTTGTGGTAGTCAACCTTTATCCTTTCAAGGAAACGATTCTCAAACCAGATGTGACTTACGCTGATGCCGTTGAAAACATCGATATCGGTGGGCCATCTATGCTTCGTTCGGCAGCGAAGAATCACGCCAGCGTAACAGTTGTCGTAGACCCTGCTGACTATGCTGTGATTTTGGACGAATTGGCAGCAAATGGTGAAACGACTTATGAAACTCGTCAACGTTTGGCAGCCAAGGTTTTCCGTCACACTGCGGCTTATGATGCTTTGATTGCGGAATACTTCACAGCTCAAGTCGGAGAAAGCAAACCTGAAAAGCTCACTTTGACTTATGACCTCAAGCAAGCTATGCGCTATGGGGAAAATCCTCAGCAGGATGCTGACTTCTACCAAAAAGCCTTGCCGACAGACTACTCAATTGCTTCCGCCAAACAACTGAACGGAAAAGAATTGTCCTTCAACAATATCCGTGACGCTGATGCTGCTATCCGTATTATCCGTGATTTCAAAGAGCGTCCAACAGTTGTGGCTCTCAAACACATGAACCCATGTGGTATCGGTCAAGCTGACGATATTGAAACAGCTTGGGACTACGCTTATGAATCTGACCCAGTGTCAATCTTTGGTGGTATTGTCGTCCTCAACCGTGAAGTTGATGCTGCGACAGCTCAAAAAATGCACGGCGTCTTCCTCGAGATTATCATCGCACCGAGCTACTCAGACGAAGCGCTTGAAATCTTGACAACTAAGAAGAAAAACTTGCGTATCCTTGCCTTGCCATTCGACGCTCAAGATGCCAGCGAAGTGGAAGCAGAATACACAGGTGTGGTTGGTGGACTTCTTGTGCAAAACCAAGACGTGGTCAAAGAAAGCCCGACTGACTGGCAAGTGGTGACCAAACGCCAGCCAACCGAGACAGAAGCAACTGCTCTTGAATTTGCTTGGAAGGCTATCAAGTACGTCAAATCCAACGGGATCATCGTGACCAATGACCATATGACACTTGGCGTTGGTCCTGGTCAAACCAACCGTGTGGCTTCCGTACGTATTGCCATTGAACAAGCCAAAGACCGTCTTGACGGCGCTGTGCTTGCTTCCGATGCCTTTTTCCCATTTGCGGATAACGTGGAAGAAATCGCTAAAGCAGGTATCAAAGCCATCATCCAACCAGGTGGATCCGTCCGTGACCAAGAATCTATTGAAGCAGCGGACAAATATGGCTTGACCATGATTTTCACAGGCGTGAGACATTTTAGACATTAAGAAAACGAAAGGGAAGAAAACAGTTTCTTTCCTTTTTTGGCTTAAAATGCTAAGTGAAACAAGATTAAAACGAACGTTTATGTTATAATGTTAGTAAATAATTCGCAAAAGAGGTTGAGAGATGAAGCTGTTAGTTGTCGGTTCGGGTGGTCGTGAACATGCGATTGCTAAGAAGTTGCTTGAGTCAAAAGACGTTGAAAAAGTCTTTGTAGCTCCTGGGAATGACGGGATGACTCTGGATGGTCTGGAATTGGTAAATATCTCTATTTCCGAACATTCTAAATTGATTGAGTTTGCAAAAGCCAATAATATTGCTTGGACCTTTATCGGGCCAGACGATGCCCTTGCTGCTGGGATCGTGGATGATTTCAATGCAGCTGGTCTCAAAGCCTTTGGTCCGACAAGATTGGCAGCGGAGCTGGAGTGGTCCAAGGATTTTGCTAAGGAAATCATGGTCAAATATGACGTTCCGACAGCAGCCTATGGGACCTTCTCAGATTTCGAGGAAGCCAAGGCCTATATCGAAGAGAAAGGCGCTCCAATCGTAGTCAAAGCAGATGGTTTGGCCCTTGGGAAAGGTGTCGTCGTTGCGGAGACAGTTGAGCAAGCTGTCGAAGCCGCTCATGAGATGCTTTTGGACAATAAATTCGGTGACTCAGGTGCGCGTGTGGTCATCGAGGA
>CAUSPE010000064.1:0-4309 GCA_963533485.1 uncultured Streptococcus sp. | reverse complement strand
GCCCCTTCTACAATTTGGGCTTGGCGCTCATTATTCGGTGTCCGAGCATAGTCAGGTCTATGAGCAAAAAAGATATCCAGTTTCTCTTGCGCTTGAGGATCAAACACTAGATCTTTTCCTAAAAATTTTGCCAGAGTTTGTTTGGTCAAATCATCCTCAGTTGGTCCCAAGCCCCCTGTCAAAATCACAAGATTACTACGTTGGCTCGCAATCTCCAGCAAGGACAAAAGACGAGCTTCATTATCTCCAACAGCAGTTTGGAAGTAGACATCTACCCCGATTTCGGCTAGTTTCTCTGATAAAAACTGAGCATTGGTATTGACAATCTGCCCTGTTAAAATTTCTGTTCCGACAGCAATAATTTCTGCTTTCATGTTTCCTCCTACTTATCTATTCGAATTTTTTTGAAAAAATCGCAGGAAATTTCCCACGATTTGATTCTTTTCTTATTCTGCTTCTTCGTTTAAAGCGTTCGTACTGGTTGAAGGTGCTGTCCGACCAAAGGCTGTTTCGTACAGTACCGCATTGGTCTCCAATTCTGTCACTGGCTCTTTACCTAGTGAACGACGCAAGAGATTTTGCATCTCGAGCATATGTTCTGAAGTGACAATCTGATAAGAAATTCCCTGTAGCTCAGCATCTTCTCCTCGCAATTGATGCGTTTCGATGTTCTTGAAGGAATCTTGATAGCCAAGCAATTGTGGAATGCTCTTAGCTGATAAGTCTACATTGGTCTGCATGTTATCACTCAAAGCTTTGAGGATGCCTTGATAATGACTCACACTGTTTAGGCTCAAAACCTTCTCAACGATTTTTTGAATGACTTCACGTTGACGTTTTTGACGACCATAGTCTCCCTCTGGGTCTTGGTAACGCATCCGTGAATACACCAAGGCTTCCTCACCATTCAAAGTTTGTTCTCCAACACCGATAGAAATCTTATTAAACTCTTCTTGGTCAGCAATCGAAATTGGGAAACCAAGTGTATTGTTGACGGTAATTCCACCAACTGCATCCACCAATTGTTGAAGCCCTTGCATGTTAACCATCACATAGCGGTCAATATGGATATTCATCATCTTTTGAATAGTAGAAATTGCAAGTTCCGCACCACCATTAGCATAGGCCGCATTGAGTTTAGCTTCCTGAACTTGACCGTTTCCAGTCTCAATCTTGGTCAAAATATCCCGTTCCAAACTCATCATAGTGGTTTTCTTTGTTTTGGGATTAACCGTCAAGAGAATCATGGAATCACTATTTCCCGCCCACGGGTCTGTACGTTCCACATTTCCCGTATCTACCCCCATCAAGAGGATGGTCAGAGGCTCCGTCGCTTCGATAACGTTGGTTTCTTCCCCGATTTTTTTGTAAGTCTTTTTACTTAGGGTTTCTGTTCCCTGTTGGTAGATGGTATAGCCATAAACCGCTACACCTAAAACTGTTACTGCTAGGAAACCTAGCACCATTCCAATTAATTTTTTAATCATCTCGTTATTCATTTATCAGCTTGCCCATAAGACAAACATCTAAAAATATCCCTTCTGCTAAATAGGCTCCTCTTTCTTGTAAGCCTTCTGTGATAAATCCCATTTTTGAGTAGAGGTGGATAGCGGCCTCGTTTCGTTTTTGTACACTGAGTTGCAAACGGCGCAAGACACCACTGGATTTAGCCCACTCGATGCCTTCTTCTAGAAGTATAGTCGCCAAGCCTTGGTTCCAGAATTTCTTTCGAACTGCTAGAAAAACATCACCGATATGTCGAACTCTTAAATGTTGGTCTGCTGTGATATTTAAGACTCCTGCAATCTCATCATTCAGTAAGGCGAGGAGAGTAATTTGATTCTCTGATGCAGCTTGTTTTTCGATAAAAAGAGCCATTTCAGAAGCTGTCATCATGATACCATTTTCATCCAAACTGGTAAAATCTGTCTCTTGACCGACACAATCTAAAAATGCAATTAAGGCTGTAGCATCTGAAATCTCTGCCTCACGAATACACAACTCATACTCCATCTTGAAGCTCCTTGATGAGTTGTTCAGCCCGAGAACCATGAGCTGTAAAATGAAGACAACGACCCTCAGCTTCTTTCAAAATTTCCAACTCCAAGTAAGAATCTGGTAAATCTTCACCTAAAAGATGCCCCCACTCAATAACAGTCACACCACCACCAAAGAGAAACTCATCCAAGTCAATAGAATCAGCATCACCTTCGATACGGTAGACATCCAAGTGGTAAAGTGGCAAACGCCCTTCGTACTCTCTGACAATGGTATAGGTTGGACTTTTAATCATCTGACGGATATCCAAGCCCTTAGCAAGGCCTTTTGTAAAGGTTGTTTTACCCGCACCCAACTCTCCAGTCAAGATCAGAACATCGTCTTTTTGAAGCAAATGACCGAATCTTTCTCCGAGAGCTAGAAGCTCTTCTTCATTTTTTGTGTGCATGCTACTATTATACCAAAAAGTTTTCTTTTGTGTGAATTTTCTTTATGAACTTACTATAACAATTTTGAAAAATTCTCCTCCACTTAAAAGAATACAACTATTGAAAAAACAAACAGGATATCCCGAATCAGGTGTCCATAAAAGGAGATTTCCCTTTGAATACATTTGGGAAAAAGGAAACGTGCGCATAGAAAACCAACACTGATATAAAGGAGAATCGAGGAAATCACTATGGGGTTCCTCAAGAAAACTATCGTAGCTAGAACGGAAATGACGACTGTTTTCTTTTTATTTAGGTGATTTTCTATATCGCGAAAAATTTTATCAAAAGGTAAGAAAATCAATAGATCTACTCCTAGCAAGAAAAAGAAGGAGGGTAAAAAGAGGTCAACCAATTCCTGCTGCAATTCGCTAGTGGTTTGGATGCTTTCTGAGAGAACCAGACAGGTTGCCAGAAGATTGATTACTAAAAGGAGGTAATAAACAAGACTCACTTTCTTTTGAACATGTAAAATACTATGTCTAGACTGGTCTGCTGTATGGAAATAATTTATCCCAGCACACAAAACAGAAAATCCTACTATCAAAATCAAAAAATAAACATTGGCCTGTTTTAAAGATAAAAAGGATTCTTTCCATAATAGACAACTACTAAAACTAATCTGGACGACTGCAATCAGTAACAATAGGCGAATTGATTTTACCATTTCTTCTCCCTCCCTATATGGGATTATACCTTGTGAGGAGTTTGAAATGATTGTTTCCGCCTCAAGTGTCCATTTTTTGTGCTCAACTGACCAAAAAACAGTTCTGTGTACAACAGAACTGTTTTTTTGCCAGTCTAATCCTTAAACCAGAGAGCAATTTCACGTTTTGCAGAAGCTTCCGAATCGGAGCCGTGAACTACATTTTGAATGGCTTGATTGTCTCCTGCAGCCTTGGCAAAATCTCCTCGGATAGTTCCTGGCAGAGCTTCTTCTGGACGAGTCGCCCCCATCATGGTCCGCCAAGTTTCAATCACTTTCGGACCTGATAGAATGCCCACCACTACTGGTCCTGAGGTCATAAACTGACGGATAGGAGGATAAAAACTTTTTTCAACCAAGTCTTGATAGTGCTGGTCAATCAAATCTTCTGAAACTGCTGAACGCAACTCTAATTTTTCGATTTTGAAACCACGCTCCTCAATTCTTTTCAGAACCTGACCAACCAGCCCTCTTTTCACACCATCTGGCTTAATGATAAAGAATGTTTGTTCCATATGGACACCTCCTTGGCATTTTAGTTCTTCTATTCTACCATACTTTATGAAAAAGTGGGAAAATTTTCTGAAATAAAACAAAGAGAACCCAAAGGTTCTCTTGTTTGCTTTTATTCTACTGTTTCTTCAACTTGGATTTCCACAACTTCCTCTACAGGAGCAAGTTCTGCCTCTTCTTGTTCTGGAGCCAGATATTCTGCTTCATTGATAGCTTGTGGTTCAAGGTTACGGTAACGAGCCATACCAGTACCAGCTGGGATGATCTTACCGATGATAACATTTTCCTTGAGTCCAAGGAGATGATCTTTCTTACCACGGATGGCTGCATCTGTAAGGACACGAGTTGTTTCCTGGAAGGAAGCCGCTGACAAGAAACTATTGGTTTCAAGTGAGGCTTTGGTGATTCCCATAAGAACTGGGCGACCAGTCGCTGGAACTCCACCTGCGATAAGAACATCCTTGTTAGCATCTGTAAAGTCGTTGATGTCCATGAGAGTACCCATAAGAAGATCTGTGTCACCTGGATCCATGACACGAACTTTACGGATCATTTGACGAACCATTACCTCGATGTGTTTGTCACCGATTTCTACCCCTTGGCT
>CAUSPE010000063.1:0-4311 GCA_963533485.1 uncultured Streptococcus sp. | reverse complement strand
TACCAGTCGGACCAGCCATCTTGTGACCTGAAAAGGCAAAGAAGTCCACATCCAAATCCTGGACATCAATCTTCATATGAGGTGTAGATTGAGCACCATCCACCACCATAATAGCTCCAACTTGGTGGGCTAATTGAGTGATTTCTTTGATAGGATTGACCACACCAAGAACATTTGAGGCGTGAGCTAGGGAGACAAACTTGACTTTATCAGTCAATTTAGCTCGCAAGTCATCCATATCCAGAGCTCCATCCTTGAGATAAACATAGACAAGCTCTGCCCCAGTCTTGCAGCAGACCTCCTGCCAAGGAATGATATTGGAATGGTGTTCCATGACAGAAATCAAGACCTGGTCTCCCTCAGTCAGGACTTCCTCCGCAAAGCGCGCCACCCAGTTAAGACTGGTTGTCGTTCCTCTGGTAAAGAGAACTTCCTTTGTAGAGCTTGCATTGATAAACTTACGAATGGTTTCACGAGCAGCTTCATAAGAAGCTGTTGCTCGCTCAGCCAAGGTATGAACACCACGGTGAACATTGGCATTGTCCTGCTCATAGTAGCGGTTGATTGTTTCCAGAACTGCTAATGGTTTTTGTGTCGTCGCAGCATTGTCCAGATAGACCAGAGGTTCATCGTTGACAATCTGGTCTAAAATTGGAAAATCCTTGCGAATCGCTTCTACATCTAACATAGGCTTCCCCTTAGCGTTTTGACAATTTTTCTTCGATTGTTGCAATCATTTCATCACGAACTTCTTTGACTGGAATCTCAACAATTACAGAGCCAAGGAAACCGCGAACAACCAAACGCTCAGCAGTCGCCTTATCCAAGCCACGGCTCATGAGGTAGTACATATCTTCTGGATCCACCTGACCGATAGAAGCCGCGTGACCTGCAGTTACGTCATTTTCATCAATCAAAAGAATTGGGTTGGCATCTGAACGCGCTTGGTCTGAAAGCATGAGAACACGACTCTCTTGCTGCGCATCTGCTCCCTTAGCACCCTTGATAATGTGTCCAATACCATTGAAGGTCAAAGTTGCTTTTTCAAGGATAACCCCATGTTGGAGGATATTTCCGATAGAGTTGCAACCATAGTTAGTCACTCGAGTATCAATCCCTTGAACCTGACGGCCACTTGAAAGAGCTACGACTTTAAGGTCAGCATGGCTACCGTTACCAATCAAGTCGCTATCAAAATCCGCAACGACATTCCCTTCGTTCATGACACCGATTGCCCAGTCAATGCTTGCATCGTTGCCTAGTTTACCACGACGGCTAATGTAGGCAGTGACATTTTCACCTAAACGGTCAATAGCCGCAAATTTCACTTGCGCACCAGAACGAGCAATCACTTCAACTGTGATATTGGCAGTTGCTTTTGCACTACCTCCACCTCGTGACTCTAGACGTTCAAGATAACTAATCTTAGAATTTTTACCAGCGATAATCATAATATGCTTGTTAAATGGCACATCGCTATCACTTTCTTGGTAGAAAATTCCTTCGATTGGCTCTGTAATCTCAACATTATCAGGAATGTAGAGGACAGCACCACTGTTAAAGTAAGCTGTATGGTAGGCTGCCAACTTGTCATCGTCATACTTAACAGATGACATGAAGAATTCCTCGATAAGTTCTGGAATTTCTTCTAAAGCTGAGTGAAAGTCTGTAAAGACAACACCTTGTTCAGCTAACTCAACTGGAGTTTGTTCAAAAACAGTCTGCGTTCCTACTTGCACCAACTTCAAGTGATTATCTAGAGTCGTGAAGTCAGGGACATTTGCTGAAGGTTCACTTTCTGTGATGGTTCCATCTCCCAGATTCCAACGGTGAAATTTGACACGCTCAATAACTGGTAATTCCAAACTCTCAATCTTATCAAAAGCTTTTTGACGGAGGTCAGCCAACCAGCTTGGTTCAGCGTGCATTTCTGAAAAAAGTTTAATAGTTTCTTTAGTCATTTACTTCTCCTAAAAGATACGAGGGAATTACAATTCTTCCTTGTAGTCGTAGCCAAGTTCTTCAGCTAGTTTTGCGTATCCTTCACGTTCCAAACGGGCAGCCAATTCTGGACCACCAGAAAGGACAACACGACCTTCCATCATCACGTGTACCACGTCTGGTGTGATATAGTTCAAAAGACGTTGGTAGTGAGTGATAATCATAGCACCAAAGCCTTCACCACGCATAGCATTGACACCTTTCGATACAACTTTAAGAGCGTCAATATCAAGACCTGAGTCAATCTCATCCAAAAGGGCAAAAGTTGGTTCCAACATCAAGAGTTGAAGAATTTCATTACGTTTTTTCTCACCACCAGAGAAACCTTCGTTGAGGTAACGCTCTGCCATTTCTTCTTTCATGTTGAGCAATTCCATTTTCTCGTCTAGTTTAGTGATGAACTCACGAACTGAAATCTTTTCATCATCTTCTTTACCAGCATTCATGGCTGCACGAAGAAACTCTGCATTGGTAATTCCAGGAATTTCAGATGGGTATTGCATAGCAAGGAAAAGTCCCATACGCGCACGCTCGTCCACTTCCAATTCAAGGATGTTTACGCCATCAAACAAGACCTCACCTTTGGTAACTTCATAGTTAGGATTCCCCATGATAGCTGCAGAAAGAGTCGATTTACCAGTACCATTTGGTCCCATAATCGCTGCGATTTCTCCTGTTTTCAGAGTCAGATTGACTCCTTTTAAAATTTCTTTTCCTTCAATCTCAACGTGAAGATCTTTGATCTCTAATACTGACATGATAGTTCCTTTCTTTTTCTGGCCTACTTCCTTTATCCTTAGCGAAATCACTTACATTTCTCTAAAAAATACAAGAAAAGGTCCATAAATATACTCTACTAGTATAACAAAAAAAAGCCTAAAAGGCTTTGATTTTGTTTAGAAGCTAGTGACTAATCCTTGCGGTTTAGGTGCTGATCAATAGCGTCTACTATTTTCCCCATTACATAACTTAACCTAAAATTTCGAAAAAGAAGAATGGCCCAAAAGGCTGCCATGAAATAGCGACCCGTCATCCAAGCTTCATTGAAAAAATAAGTCTCAGCAGCAGTAAATAGTGCTATCACGATAAATTGTTGTCTAGTCATAGGATTATTGTACCATGAAATCCACTTTTAGTCTTCTTCAACCATGACTTTATCAGCCAAAAATTCGAATCCTTCTGGAATTAGACTTTCTTCTTCTACCTCTTGATCTGCTTGAGAAGACTTGTTTTTAGATGAAAATGCTGCACGAACCTCTTTCCATTCCTCTAGGGAAATTGCCAGGATTTCAGGTGAAAATCCAGCCGCTTGACTGAGAATATTGCCAAACATGGTATTGAGGTTATCCCGTTTCATGGTTTGCCCTGCATTGAAATTAGATTCAAAAGCTAAAATAGCATGGTGTTCGTTGGCCGCAACTGGTTGAGAACCAACAAGCAGAGCCTTATCAGGACCAGCTAAGCTTTCGATCACTTCTCCCCATGCATTCTGGAGGCGAATCAAGTTTTGCCGTGCCAATTCAGGATTTTCAACAGCTTCTTGTAGGATAGCCTGAACCTTATTACGGTCTACTCGATAGACTGTCTTGGAAGTGGCTGGACGGCTAGGGACTGGCGCCACTTGTTTAGGAGCTGTTCCAACATTAGCAAGTTCTTGTTTGAGACGAGCGACCTCCTGTCTTAGTGTAGAAATTTCACTCTCGACAGCTTCTGAAAGCACTGGTTCAGCCTTAATCTCAGCTAAACGAATGGTCATCATCTCAGCATAAATCTTAGGTTGCAGGCTAGCTTTCATATCCGCCAAGCTCACAGTCGCTATTCGAATCATTTCAAAGAGACTTTCCTGAGAAAGAGCTAGATTGTCCATAAAAACTGGACTATGATGAGTATTTTCGCCACCTGTCTGAACAACTAATAGATCCCGCAAATACTGCAAGAGGTCCGTCACAAAACGAGTCATGCTCTTGCCATTTTCAAACAAAAGATTCAAAGAATCGAGTGCTTTGGGGACCTCCTGTTGGGCCAAGGCAGCCACATAGTCATCTAGAGCTGATAGACTAATAGTGCCTGTAATCTCCTCAGAAATAGCTGTCGTTAAAGCATTTCCTTGCGTCAAACTCAAGGCTTGATCCAGAATAGACAAGGCATCCCGCATTCCACCTTCAGCCCGTCTAGCAATGATTTCCACAGCCTCTGGCTCAGAACTGATATTTTCTTTTTCTAAAATATGATGAATGTGTGCCGTGATATCTTGCGTTCGAATCGATTTAAACTCAAAACGTTGGACACGCGATAAAATAGTTGCTGGAA
>CAUSPE010000062.1:0-4643 GCA_963533485.1 uncultured Streptococcus sp. | reverse complement strand
TTTGGAAAGTCGCTAATTGCATCATCATCTGTTGAACTTGTTCAATCACTATTTGTCGTGTTCCGATATAACCCATAGGATTTGTTAATGTATGAGTAATCGGTACCTGCTTGGTCACACGATAGTAAGAAAGTAGTTCTTGAATTTTTTGATTAGCAGCCGCATTGTATTTTGTCAACTCAGAATCTGAATACTCAATAGAGAAACTAGAATTAACTTCCCCCAATCCTAAGCGATAAGACAAGAAATCGAAGTGATAGAGCGTTTTCTCATAAATTCTTCGGTCTATTTTTTCTACCATTTCTAAAATACGAACTGTATCAGGAAAATGATAAACCAGAGCTTCAACTTGTTCATCACGTAAGTCAGCTAACTGTGAATATTTGGTTTCCAAATATTCCATATAATCAACAATTTTCTGTTCTTGAAGTTCCTTATGTGATTTTTTATCAGAAAAATAAGTATGAATGGAAGTCCCAATAGTAATGACAGACATCCCCATCATCATAAACATCATTCCACCACTACGTGTAAAGTAAACGGTCAGTATCGTAAAGACAATCATCGCCAAAGGGGTAATAATCAATCTTAGTAACGATTGTTTGTGACCTTCATCATCTGTTGGTGCCGAAGCAATCGTTACTTTATCCTCGGGTTCTCTTAGAATAATCCGTGGAGAGCGATGAAATTCTTTTGAACGGTCTTCGACCATTACTTCAGAAAAAGGCAGTAAGCTTGTCTCAATAGAAAATAGTGAATGAATCGATAAGATTTGTTTTTGAACGGATAAACCTAGACCTTGTTCAAAAACGATTTGATCCATATCTTGAATATTTTGCTTTCCTGTTTTTCTTTCACCGTTAATGTAAAATGGACTAACACTGTAAATCGTCTTATTTCTCCCATCAAAGGTCAAAATGATTTCTATAGGAAAATCAACTAAGCGAATAGACGCTTCTTTCTTATCTGATAAATAAAGTATTTTCTCAGGAAGAAGGTAATGCTCTGTGTTTTCAATAATCAATATGGAAACATTTATATTTTCAGCTATAGGAACCAAATGATAGCCATAAGAATAAGTCTCCCCGAGTAGTTCAACTCCATTTTCCTTGACTTCCAGCACCACATTCTCAAAAATAGGAAGATAGATATTAGAATCTACAGAAGACCCCAGTTGATAGGTTTTTCCTGCATAGAGTGGATAAACATTGCCTTCAAAAAATAAATAATTCATAGACCACTCCTATCTTGACTCTGCTGAAGTTGAAGTTGAAGTTGAAGCTGAAGTTGATGTCGAAGTCGTATTCGACTTGTTCGTCTCAGGTGTTAGGTAGTTTTTCTTCAACTCTTCCAATTTACTCTTATAATTATTTAGTTGCTCCGTACGTTGTTCTGATGTGAGGTTAGGATTTCTCTGAACTTCATCAACCTTTTTAGTCAGACCGTACATTAATAATTGTGGATCATCTAAGTAACTCGCAATATCTATAGCTTCATCAATTTTCGACTGGCCAATTAAGACCCAGTAACGAAGATAGTCTGTACTTGATTGAGTTGATATTTTGGATAGTTCTGTCTTTTGCGCTTCAGTTAAAGGTTCTGTTTTGATGACCGAAAAAGCTACCATATAAGCATCATCTTGACTAAGTGATTTAGAGTCTGTATTTTTAACAGTAGATACAACCGATGAATAATCTTGGTGTACAAAAGCCAAACGTAAGTCTGAAATCATTTGTTGATTAGGCATAGCGAACAATGCAAAGTAAAGCACTCCAACAATTGACAGCACTCCAATAAGTGATGCAATAATAGTAGTCCACTTCAATCGCGAAACAAGTTTGTTAGGAACACGTGAAAATTTTTCTTTATTTTGTTCCTGTTCTTCTAGGTATTTTTCTAGTAGTAAGGCTAAGATTGCATCCAAATCTTCAGCCTTCATGATGGTCTCACAAAACAGTTTTCCCTTATAGAATGGCGACTGCCCCTCCACTAATTTTTCATAACTTACCTTTTTATCTAGTAGAGATACTATCATGGCTTTAAAGTTAACGGTAAACGCTTCTAGGTTTAATGCATCATAGGGAGGCACTTGCCCTTTAACACCACGAAAAATGAATAGGGGATTCCCATTTCGTGAAAACACTAGATTACTAGGTGATAACTCATAAGTATAAATTGAATCCTTCAGCAAGTTAAATAATTGACCAACATTGATCAGATGACGTAACTTTTCTTCATCAATCATCGTAGTCAGCTTATCCCAAGAATAATATTCATCTGTCAAAAGACTTTCAATCGTTAATTTACCTTCTTCCTCAATGACATTTTGATTCACAAAATAAGGTTGTGTTGCTGTTAATAGAGCATAAGCTATTTCTCGATTTCCCTTGATATCTCCAACTACTAATTCCATTTTTTGAACGTCCATACCTGACTCCCTTACTATATTCTTTCCAGTTTTAATAAAACTCCGTCTTTCACTAATGCTAGACTGCTCGTACTAGCAAGAATTTCTCCAGACTGTTGATTTCTTACACTTGGATTCATTACCTTAACCCCTATACCATAAGTATCTGAGACGATTTGTAGTAATTCTTTAATCGTTAACTCAGTAGGAACTCTTAAATCTAATATTTTAGATAAAAAAGGCGAACAATCCAGACTAATATTAATGTACTCTTCCATAGAACCCTCCTAAATCTATTGTGTTATGCCTATTATATCACGCAGAACATGAATATTGAAGAACTTTTTATTTACATAAAGGGAGATACATTTGTATCTCCCTTTATGTATTTTTCTATCGATTTTATTGTTTAGCTGTATGTAACTTTTTATAAAAGAGCGAGTAAATTGTGACAATCATCCCTAGTATAAACAATAAAATTGCGGTCCAAGAAACAGGAGACTTTACGTTTTTAAGTGAAACAGTCTTTTTATCACTGTGATTGATTTGAATCTGACTGGTAAATAAAGCAGACTGATACTCATTAACGATATTCTCCGTTTCCACTTTAGTGATAAATAAGTTTGTTTTAACTAATTGATACTTTTCGTTATCCAATTTTTTAGTTGTATCAACTAATTTATAGGTCTCAGGATGAAATAACTTTGTCAAATTACTCTCCTGTTCAAAGTACTGAATCTCCGTTTTCTTGGTATTTTTATCTAAAGATGTATCTATTTGCAAAGATCCATCATTTGCAAAGACAACACTTCCTCTTGTAAAAATTAAAAACAATAGAAAGATAAAGACAATGGTTTTTTTCATATTACTTGCTATCCTTAACTTGACGATACAAGAAAGTATTTCCAAGTCCCAAAGCAATTGTGAGAACAACAATTACCATTACTGACTGAACAACTCCATTTTGCTGATTAATGAATAATTTCACTGCACCTTCAAGATATGTCAATGGAGAAAGAGCTGATAAAATAGGAGCCGAATTCACATAATATTCATCAAACAATTGAGTTGCTGAAATGATATAAAGCAGTAGTAGACTTATACTTATCAAAAATCCAAGACTTTTTAGTTTATCCATAAGGATATTCAGACCATATGTCATCATTAGACTTACCAAGACAAGAAGTACTACAAACCAACTCAACTGACTTACAGAGAAAGCAAGTTTAACTCCAGAAACAATCGCAATGATAGAACCTGCTGCTACTGAAATCACACTTAGGAAGAACATTGGTCCAGAAGAATTTCTCCATGACAAACGATCCTTCAAACTGATTAATCTTTGCAATTCTTCTTTATCTGCATGTTGGAAAAGATAAGCAACAACCAAGCTAACAAGATAGCTGACTAAGATAATAAGAAGTCCTGATCTTTCGTCTTGACGATTAGTCTGTGACGGTGAATTGGTCGCAGCTGATACGACATTCCCAATTTTCGAAGCATCAACAGGATTCGACAAATATTCATAGACAGCTTCATTTTTGGTGTTACCTGTTTTAGTATTGCTCAAAACAGTAGAAAAGTTTTTAAGGAATTCTTCGTTTGAACCATATTCACTAGACATGATTTTCTTCAACTCAGAAACGCGTTCAGTTAATGATTTTCCGTCTTTTTCCAATGTATTAACATCATTTGTCAACTGAGTCATAGTAGCTTCAATTGTCTCAGAAACAGCTTGGTTTGCTTTTGTATTGTCCATCAAGGTTTTACTAGCTGACATCAGTGTACCTAGGTCCCTGTTCATATCCATACTAACTGTAACCATATTAGTATTATCTACTTTTTCTGTTTCAATAAAACTAGGCTTATCTGTAATTGTTTTATCCACTAATTTGGTTTGTTCAATTAACTGACTTAACTGAGTCATTAAATCTTTGGTTGTTTCTCTCAGCTGATCAATATTAGTTGTCAATTTCTCAGCATTAGCCAATCGAGACTGAATATCCGTCAATTTTTTATCCGAAATCTTCAAATCTGATTTTAGAGCTTCTACTGTGGTCGCTTTGATTAGATTGGTCACAATCGTCTTGAGGTCATCATTATTTGCTAAGGCAGCAAGAGAACCTTCTGCCGGAACAAACGTAGTATCTGTGTACGTATTTTTAGATAAATCTAAGCCGTAATACGCAGTAACTAGTCCTGATAACTGTAGATACGCCTCAACATCTTTATAAAC
>CAUSPE010000061.1:0-4704 GCA_963533485.1 uncultured Streptococcus sp. | reverse complement strand
ACTGCTGGCAACTTACGAACGATAGAGTTTCGTTTTGCCAAAACTTGAGTACCAAGGGCAAGAACGATCGTCACGATAGCAGGAAGTCCTTCTGGAATGGCTGCAACAGCAAGCGCAACAGAGGTCATCAACTCACCAAGTGGATTTTTTCCTTGAATGAAGACACCAACAACAAAAGTAACAAGGGCAATGACCAAAATTGCATAGGTCAATACCTTAGAAAGGTTGTTCAAGTTTTGTTTTAGTGGCGTATCTGTCTCATCCGCATCTTGGAGCATGCCAGCGATATGACCAACTTCCGTGTACATACCTGTATTGACAACAACACCAAGACCACGACCATAAGTCACGTTTGAGTTTTGGAAGGCCATATTGACACGGTCACCAATACCAGCATCTGCAGCGAGCTCGACTGTCAAGTCTTTTTCGACTGGAACAGACTCACCTGTTAGGGCTGCTTCTTCGATTTTAAGAGAATTAGCTTCTAGCAAACGTAGGTCTGCTGGTACGACGTCACCTGCTTCAAGAGCAACGATATCACCTGGCACCAATTCTTTTGAATCAATCTCAGCCATGTGCCCATCACGAATAACGCGAGCAGCTGGACTAGACATAGACTTGAGGGCTTCGATGGCTTCTTCTGCTTTTCCTTCTTGGTAAACACCAAAGGCAGCGTTGATGATAACCACGGCTAGGATAATGATGGCATCTGCGATATCTTCCCCACCAGAAGTTACGACTGACAAGATAGCCGCAGCAATTAGGATGATAATCATCAAATCCTTAAATTGCTCGATAAACTTGACTAGGAGTGATTTTTTCTCACCCTCTTCCAGTTCATTGCGTCCATATTCAGCTAGACGTTTCTGTGCTTCGCTTGACGAAAGACCTTGCTCAGTTGCTTCAACTGACTTCAAGACCTCTTCAGGACTTTGAGTATAAAACGCTTGGCGTTTTTGTTCTTTTGACATGTGTCTCCTCCTTGACATTGTGTGCAAAACAAGTTCTCTTTTAGTTTTATGACAAACAAAAAGAGACCTGTTAATCATAACAAGTCTCGCTGTTTAAGATAGTGCCGGAAAACATACTTTTCAGTATACAATTCGGAATGACGACACTATCACAGGTTTCTGCCAGCTACTCCCTTGAGTAATACTATTATATCAAAATTTGAACAATTTTCAAGGGTTTAAATCCGATGAAACAAGACCAAATTTGAATTTTCCTTTGAAAACCAGTATAATGGTAGAATACTATATGACTAGAAAGGAAGCCTGATGAACCAATCCATGTCAAATCTCAAATTGGCAGAACGTGGAGCCATTATCAGCATTTCGACCTACCTCCTCTTGTCTGCGGCAAAATTGGCGACTGGCCACCTCCTACAGTCTTCCAGTTTGGTGGCGGATGGTTTCAACAACGTATCCGATATTATCGGAAATGTTGCTCTCTTGATTGGGATTCGGATGGCCCGCCAACCTGCAGACCGTGACCATCGCTTTGGTCACTGGAAGATTGAAGATTTGGCTAGCTTGATTACTTCCATCATCATGTTCTATGTTGGTTTTGATGTGCTTCGGGACACCATTCAGAAAATCCTTAGTCGGGAACAAACACCCATTGATCCTCTGGGAGCGATTCTAGGAATCATTTCAGCAGCGGTCATGTTTGCTGTTTATCTCTATAACACACGCCTCAGTAAGAAATCCAAATCCAAGGCTCTCAAGGCAGCTGCTAAGGACAATCTTTCCGATGCTGTCACCTCGCTTGGGACGACCATTGCTATCCTAGCCAGCAGTTTCAATTATCCTATCGTGGATAAATTGGTCGCTATCATTATCACCTTCTTTATCTTAAAGACAGCCTATGATATCTTTATCGAGTCTTCCTTCAGTCTTTCAGATGGTTTTGATGACAGTCTGCTAGAGGACTACCAAAAGGCTATCATGGAAATTCCAAAAATCAGCAAGGTTAAGTCCCAAAGAGGGCGTACCTACGGTAGCAATATCTACCTTGATATCACCTTAGAAATGAATCCTGACCTATCAGTCTATGAAAGCCACGAAATTGCAGACCAAGTCGAGTCTATGCTGGAAGAGCGCTTTGGAGTCTTTGATACCGATGTCCATATCGAGCCAGCTCCCATACCTGAGGACGAGATTTTGGACAATGTCTATAAAAAACTTCTCATGCGTGAGCAGTTGATTGACCAAGGAAATCAGCTAGAAGAACTCCTTGCTGAGGACTTTCTCTATATCCGTCAAGATGGGGAGCAGATGGATAAAGAGGCTTATCAAGCCGAAAAAGAACTTAGTGCTGCGATTAAGGACATTCAAATCACTTCCATTAGTCAGAAAACCAAGCTCATTTGCTATGAGCTAGATGGCATCGTCCACACCAGTATCTGGCGTCGCCATGAGACTTGGCAAAACATCTTCCACCAAGAAACTAAAAAAGAAGACAAACAATGACCCTATCCAGTGGATAGGGCATTTTTGATTATTCTACTTTAAGCAAAGACAGACTATGACGGTTTGGAAGATTTGCTTTTCGAAGCTTGTTTTACCTCTTTTCTTGCTTGACGATTTTGCTCGATGCGCCATTCTCTTTCATAGTACTTCATGGTCTCATAGACCCTTTCAGGAAGTCCTACATCTAGTAGAAAGATAGGGATGATCAAATCTGCTGACGAATGAAAAGGGAGAATTCTTCTCTTCAGCAGAGCTAGAAAGGATTGGGATTTCACATTTTCCTTGTTTTTAAAATAGACTTCAATCCGATAAGAATCCCTATACTTCCCTCGAATCCGAGAGAAGGAAAAGTCCTTTACATCTGCCCAAGCATAGAAACGACTAGGTTTCTTTGGATTTTGTTTGTAGTAAAACCCCTCGACAGTACATTTCAAATATTCCTTATCAGAGCTTAACAGTCTGTATGTCTGATAAACGACTACTCCAGCACAAAAGAAGACAAGCAGTATTAATAACAGACTTATCGTATGAAGTCCCGTCCCCTTTTCCGAATACGAATGGAGATAAGAGAGAGGCAGCAAGAAGAAAAGTACTGAAGCCAAGCCAAATAAGGCATTCCAAATGATTTTCTTGGGACTACGTTTAATGACTTTTTCTTCCATTATGCCAACTCACTTAGATATTCATAGCGTTCGTATTTTTCAAGGAGTGCTTCGTTTTTCTCGTCTAGCTCTTTCTGAAGCGTCGCCAATTTGCCAAAGTCAGAGCCATTTGCCTGCATTTCTTCTTCAATGGCTGCGATACGATTTTCCAAGACTTCAATATCGCCTTCAATGCTTGCCCACTCCTGTTTTTCTTGGTAGGTCATGCGTTTCTTGTCTTCACGGACCTTGACCACTTTCTCTTTTTCGGCCTTTTGCACTTGATTGGCCATCTCTGTTTCAAAGGCTTTTTCATCAAGATAGTCGGTGTAATGGCCAAAGAAAGGACGAATCTTACCATTCTCAAAGGCGAGAATCTTGGTCGCTACCTTATCCAAGAAATAACGGTCGTGGCTAACTGTCAAGACTGGCCCTGCAAAGCCTTGCAAGAAATTCTCCAAAACTGTCAAGGTTGCAATATCGAGGTCATTGGTCGGCTCGTCCAAAAGAAGAACATTGGGTTTTTCCAAGAGCAATTTGAGAAGATAAAGGCGTTTTTTCTCTCCACCTGACAATTTCTCAATCAAGGTTCCATGCGTCGAACGTGGGAAGAGAAACTGCTCTAGCAACTCTGCAATGGAAGTCGTAGAACCACCACTGGTCTTAATCTCTTCTGCTACTTCCTGCAGGTAATTGATAACGCGCTTGCTCTCGTCTAAGCCTTCGATTTGTTGAGAGAAATAGGCGATGCGAACTGTTTCCCCAATCACAACTTGTCCTGCTGTCGGCTCAAGACTTCCTGCGATGAGGTTAAGCAGAGTTGATTTCCCGACACCGTTGTCCCCAACGATTCCGATACGGTCTTTGGCTTGCACCAATAGATTAAAATCTTGCAAAATGGGCTTGTTTTCATAGGCGAAGGAAACATTCTGAAACTCGATGACTTTTTTCCCAATCCGACTGGTTTCAAAGTTCATGGTCAAGTCTGTTTCAGCAACACCGCCTGAAACTTCTTTTTTCAAGTCGTGGAAACGATTGATACGAGCCTGTTGTTTGGTAGCACGCGCTTGCGGTTGTCTACGCATCCAGGCTAATTCTTGCTTATAGAGTTGTTCCTTTTTGTGGAGAAGTGCTGCGTCACGCTCATCTTGTTCTGCCTTTAAGCGAACATAGTCCTGGTAATTTCCCTGATACTCGGTCAAGCCTGCTCGGTCCAACTCGAAAATCCGCGTTGATAGTGCATCTAGGAAATAACGATCGTGGGTGATAAAGAGAACTGTCTTCTTGGAATTTTTCAAAAAAAGAGTCAGCCACTCAATAGTCGCAATGTCCAGGTGGTTGGTCGGCTCGTCCAGAAGCAAGAGGTCGTGGTTTCCTAGGAGAACTTGCGCCAACTGAACCCGTCTCCTTAGACCACCTGACAATTCACCAACTGGAGTCGACAAGTTCTGAATACCTAGCTTGCTGAGGACCGTCTTGACCTGGCTTTCAATTTCCCAAGCTTGGAGAGAATCCATCTCTGCCATGACCCGTTCCAAACGAGCCTGCTTGTCCTCACTGTAGTTGAGCATGATTAACTCATACTCACGAAT
>CAUSPE010000060.1:0-4830 GCA_963533485.1 uncultured Streptococcus sp. | reverse complement strand
TTGATTTTTCAAGGTTTTCTACTCGCAAGCAAGTGTGTAGCATTTTTGAAGCCATTTTCATTACCTCTTTCATTTGAATAGTTCTATTATATCTTTATTCAGAAAAATTTACTAGGAACTTGAACTAGAATCCTCTTCTCTGCGATTTCATTCTATGCAGAACTTTTCCGATTTTCCTTGCGTATATTGCCAATAAGGAAAAGCATGATAAGGACAAAGAGTCCCTCGAGGAAGTAGAAAGCAAATTCACTATTCAAGATTAACAGGTCTTTTTCAAAATAAACTTTGCTAAAATCAGGGATAAGTGCGAATAGGATTCGCAACAGTCTTCTTAGGAAAATAAAGATTTGCAATCCATAAATCATAAAGACCTTCTTCACACCAATCATGAAACCTTGTTCCTTTGTAAAATAAGACAAGGCAATTCCATTTAACAAGAGGACAACCGTTATGGTCAGAGTTTCATTTCTTAGGATATTTGGATTAAAGATGTTTAAGCGGCTGTGAACGAAAGGCAATAATTGAAAGAGTAGGATACCCAAGATTGCTGGAAGGAGAATTTTTTTCAATGATGGTGGAAACCCGGGACTAAATCTTGTAAATGACAAGCAAATCACAAGGATTGCAAAAATATGGAAGTACATCATTGCAACTCCGGAAATAATCTGGCTTCGATTTACCAAAGCGGATAAGAAGCCAGCAGAAAGAAAGATACCGATAGGAATCAGCTTATCCAAAGAATAATCCCACTTCAGCCCTTGACTCACCTGGAAACCATCGATGAGACAGAAAAATGTAATGAAAATAAGGGCCCCAATAAGACCAAACGGTAAGAATGGAGTGACGAGGAGCAATAACAAGATGAATAGGAACCATGGATGGGGACTGTGGTAGAATTTTCGTTTTGAACCCCTAGCTGTCACTCCTTCCTCAATCGGTGTTTGCCTTAATTTTAGCATATAGAGGTAAAAGAGAGAAAACATACCAGCATGGACCCATAAATTATCAATAGGTTGCTCTAGAACACTGAGTATCAAACTCACAATCGAAAATAGACCAAAGACAAACTGAAGAAACTTATTTTTAAAGACTTGTCTTTTTTTCCAATCCAAATAAGAGAGCTTGGCCTTTGGATGACTAAGTTCATAAGCATAAACTGTCATCTCTTCTAGTTTCTGGTCTGTCTCCTCCGTCATCATTTGGGGAGCCATTTTAGAAGTAGGAAAAGGAGATAAAACATATCTCAGGAGCTCGCCGTCTGTAAACCGATGGTACTCCTTATAGATCTGTTGAAGTAAAATCGTTAGAATACGTGGTCTTCCTTTAAAGTAGCTTCTCCACTTCTCCCAATCATTGATATCTTCATCGCTCTTAGTAAGCTTATCTATATAAAGATAACCTTCATTGTACCAGTAATCAAAATTTTCTTTTTTGTTAAGTGCATACTCCTCTACCACTGAAGGATAGGAATGGATACTCTTCCAGAAATGAAGTTTTTTCAGGTAAGGATTTGATTCCTCATCACTGTAACGCTCCACAAATTGGAGAACGAGAGCTAACACTTTCGCATTGGTTAAAGGATAGACGTCCACCTTTTCTAACAAATCAAGTAGGAGCGTGTGATCTTTGACTGATTCAAAAAGATATTGCCAATCACGTAACAGTTTATACTCGTCTTGATACCGAGCATGAAGCAACTCATAAAAGGCTACCTCAACTTCATCTGGATTATCTAGAGAGTAGTGACTAAAGTCAACATTTTCTCCCAGCTCCCCTTTTACTTCGTCTAAGTAATCAGCCAAGTCATTCAAGAGTGGATAATCCTCTTCAAATATGACTTGTCGGTTTTTTTCAAGAATATAGGTTAAAACGGGCACACTCTTGATTATCTGACGATTTTGATTTACTTGATCTAAGACCATAAATCCCAGATAGGGGTGCTTGAAAAACTCTATCCAAGAGCTCAATTGATTTGCTTTGTTAGAATCTTGGAAAATTTTTTGGCAAAGTTGATAAGAATAATAGAATTCTTCAGTGGTTTCATGTGCGCTTTCAAGCGAACTGCCTTCCTCTTCTGCTATAGCTCTTTTAACTTTCCAATACTTCAGTTTATAGTAATATCCCCAGTACTTAAAGTCAGGTATATAGTCTTCTAGCAAGGGAATGAGGATAGAGAATTGCTCCGGTTTGTTAAAAATATAAACATCCATTTCCTCTAAAACGGATTGAACAATGTCCATATCATACTGATACTGATGAAAGAACTGACGCCATAGATGCTCTTGTTCTTCTGGACTGTAATCATCATTTTTAACAATACTTTCAATCGCATTTCGGATTAGATAGGTTCCTTCATTATAACCACTAAAGTCAAGGGTAGACCTTGTTGTTTCTTCTTGCCCACGGTTCTCTTCGTCACCAAACGTTTCAAAGTTGAGGGTATTCTTAGCTCTTTCTTCAGAATCTCCATTTAGCTGAACTTCCTCATCATAGTCACTAAAGTCAAGGGTGGACTTTTGCTCATCCTCTTCCGCTTTAAAGGTTTCAAAGTTAAAAGAATTGCTGGTTTTATCAGTCGATTGCTGATAATCACTGAAATCAAGACTAGATGTTTCAGACTCTTCGTTCTCAGTCTTCGTTTCTTCAGTCAAGTTTTCAAAGTTGAGACTAGAGTTAGGCTTTCCATTTTCCTCTTCTTCAAGTTTAGTAGCTTCTTGAGAGTCACTCACTTTTCTTAGGCTATTTTCTGGTCTTGTATTTCTAGATCTCGCATAAATCAAGGCTTTTTGGTAAGCTTCAACAATTTCTTGGTAAATTTCTGGTTGGTCTTCTGGGTGATAGAGCCGAACCAGTTCAGCATAACGCCTTCTAATAAGCTTGACGTCAGTCGTTGGCTCTATCCCTAAAGTTTCCCATATATTCATAAGGTCTCCTCTTTTACAGTCCTCGCTCTAGGAAGTCTAGATAGTTTGAAAATGATTGATAAAGTTTTGGCAAATGATACACAGATGCTTGACTGACCTCTTCTTCAAATCGTCTAGTTTCAGCCATTAGCTCATCTCTTCTTCTCCCCAAGAGCATACTGTACACACGATTCGCTTTTTCAATCAAGAAACGATAAACCTCTGTTTCTTGAGCATTGATCTTATAGCGAGTCAACTCTGCTTGCTTAGCCTTGATTTCCTTTTCTGTCAGAGTAACACTATCTTGGAGAATAACATGGCTAAAGACTTCCTGTGTTGAATCAATTTTCACTTCGACATCCAAAATTCCATTTAAATCATAGGTGAATCGAACTGTGAAACTTTCATTTACTCGAGTATTCACAGGGACGGGAACTTCTAATTCTCCTAGAAACAGATTTTGTGATGCCTTCATCATCTCACCTTGATAGACCTTTATCTTGACTTGACTCTGTCCCAATTCAGCCGTATAGTACTGCTCGATGCGTGAAGCAGGTAGGGTTGAATTTCGCTCAATAATCGGCGAAAAGCGGTCGCCAACTATCTCAATCCCCAGTGTAAAAGGACAAATATCAGACAGTAATAAATCTCGTATCTCACCCTGGCGTTCTTTTATTCCTGCTAAAAGGGCACAACCTCTCGCAATCATCCGATCGGGATCATCCGAAACCTGCACCACTTGATTGATACAGTAGGATAAAAAATCCTGAACCAAGCGGAGTTTCGAAGTCCCCCCAACAAGAACAAAGTTATCTGATGATACATAGCTATAGCGCGCATCCATCAAGGCACGGTCCAAAACGGCCTTAACACGGGCTAGCAGAGGCTGACAAAGCTCATAAAAACGCTGGTAGCTCAAGTCTAAAGTGTATTCCTGTTCTTGGTCCAGAACTGTCATCTTCACTTCTTCTTTCTCATTGAGTTCTAGTTTAGTCTTTTCAGCCTGTACCAGAATTTTGCCATAAAATTCACGGGAAATCGTATCCTTGGTTAATTGATTGGAAACTAAAAATTCCTCAGCAATAGCCGCAGTGAAGTCTTCTCCTCCCAAACGATTGTCCCCTGCAATCGACACGATTTCGACGATATTATCAAAAAGCTCCACAACTGAAATATCAAGAGTACCACCACCAAAATCGACCACAATAAAAGATTGATCTTCTTGGTTTACCATAGATCTTTTAGCAAGAGCTGCTGCAGAGGGTTCATTGATAATCCGATCAATCTGAACACCTGCAAATTTCCCTGCTAGTTTGGTCGCATAGCGTTGAGCATCATTGAAATAGGCTGGAACACTGACAATCACTTCCTCGACCTTTTCTCCAAGATAGGTCTCTGCGTCGTCTACCAACTTTCGAATGATAAAAGAGCTCAATTCTTCAGCCTTATATGCTCGATTTCCTAGCGTCAACTCATGCTTGGTCCCCATAAAACGCTTGAACTGAGAAACCGTCTTATCTGGGTGAGTCACCAAGCGTTCCTTGGCAATTTTTCCAACTATAATCTCATCATTGTCATCTAAAGCCACAACAGAAGGAGTCAAATACTCACCAAAAGCATTGGGAATCAACTTGACCTGACCATCTTGATAAACCCCTACTAAAGAATTAGTCGTTCCTAAATCAATACCTACTATCATCTTCTTCTAACTCCAAATCTTTTTTAGATATTCCTATTATACAAGAAATATCCTATTTTCTTTGAAAAAATCTGTGATTTACTCTTTAAAATAGAAAATCATTTAAGGAAAACAAAAAAGTTTCACCCTACTCCTACGGTAAAAACCACGAGAGTAAGAATGAAACAGTTGTCATTATTTACCAAGTTTTGCTTTAGCTGCATCTGCAAGAGCTGTGAAAGCTGCTGC
>CAUSPE010000059.1:0-5182 GCA_963533485.1 uncultured Streptococcus sp. | reverse complement strand
TGAATACAAAAGAATTGATTGCTAGCGAGTTGGCTAGCGTCATTGATAGCCTGGACCAAGAGGCTATTTTAAATTTACTGGAAACACCTAAAAACTCAGAGATGGGAGACATCGCCTTCCCTGCCTTTTCTCTAGCAAAGGTCGAGCGTAAAGCTCCACAAATGATTGCAGCAGATATTGCTGAAAAAATCAATAGTCATGCCTTTGAAAAGGTTGTTGCTACTGGACCTTACGTCAACTTTTTCCTTGATAAATCTGCTATTTCGGCTCAAGTATTACAGGATGTTATCACTGAAAAAGAGCACTATGCCGACCAAACCATTGGCAAGCAAGAAAATGTCGTTATCGACATGTCTAGTCCCAATATCGCAAAACCATTCTCTATTGGGCACTTGCGTTCAACAGTTATCGGAGATAGCTTGTCACATATTTTCCAAAAAATCGGCTATCAAACGGTCAAGGTCAACCACCTAGGAGACTGGGGCAAACAGTTTGGAATGTTGATCGTTGCCTACAAGAAATGGGGAAATGAGGAAGCCGTTAAAGCGCATCCAATCGATGAACTTCTAAAACTCTACGTTCGCATCAATGCTGAAGCTGAAAAAGATCCTAGCTTGGATGAAGAAGCGCGCGAATGGTTCCGTAAACTGGAAAATGGAGATGAGGAAGCCCTCGCTCTCTGGCAATGGTTCCGTGATGAAAGTTTAGTGGAATTCAACCGCCTTTACAATGAATTGCAAGTTGATTTTGACAGCTACAACGGAGAAGCCTTCTACAATGATAAGATGGATGCTGTTGTAGACATTCTCGCTGAAAAAGGACTTCTTGTTGAGTCAGAAGGAGCCCAAGTTGTCAATCTTGAGAAATATGGAATTGAACATCCAGCCCTTATCAAAAAATCTGATGGTGCAACTCTCTATATCACACGTGACTTGGCTGCAGCCCTTTACCGTAAAAACGAATACCAATTTGCAAAATCCATCTATGTTGTTGGTCAAGAGCAATCTGCCCACTTCAAACAACTCAAGGCAGTACTACAAGAGATGGGCTACGATTGGAGCCAAGACATTGTCCATGTTCCGTTTGGATTGGTAACAAAAGAAGGGAAAAAACTCTCTACTCGTAAAGGAAATGTCATCTTGCTAGAACCGACTATCGCTGAGGCTGTTAGTCGTGCCAAGGCCCAAATCGAAGCGAAAAATCCTGAGTTAGAAAATAAAGACCAAGTTGCCCACGCTGTTGGAGTTGGGGCTATCAAGTTCTATGATCTTAAGACCGACCGTACAAATGGATACGACTTCGACCTTGAGGCTATGGTATCCTTTGAAGGGGAAACTGGACCTTACGTTCAATACGCCTACGCTCGTATCCAATCTATCTTGCGCAAAGCCGATTTCAAACCAGATACAGCTGGCAACTACAGCCTGAATGATGCTGAAAGCTGGGAAATCATTAAACTACTCCAAGACTTCCCACGTATTATCAATCGTGCAGCAGATAATTTTGAACCTTCTATCATTGCGAAATTTGCGATTAGTTTGGCTCAAGCTTTTAACAAGTACTATGCACATACACGTATTCTAGATGAAAGTCCTGAGCGCGACAGCCGTCTGGCCCTCAGCTATGCAACCGCAGTCGTCCTCAAAGAAGCTCTTCGTTTGCTCGGAGTAGAAGCACCGGAGAAGATGTAAATCGCCGAAGTTACTTGATTGCAGAGCAATCTAAGTAACTAACGCCAAAGCCTATTCGGACTTTGGCTTGGCGCTTCACTAATTCACCTAACCAAATAATATCGATTTGGTTAGGCTCATGTCGTAATCTTTTAAATTACTTGAAAGCAATCCGAACGATTGAGCAAAATAACATTTATATTTTGTTCGGCCTTGCAGCTGTTCAATGAAACAATTTATTCACTTTTACTATTTATCACACTGGGAGATTTCCTATGAGCCAATATGCTTATATCCTCGTTGTACTTAGCTTGGTTTTCCTTTTTCTGCTCAATAAGTACGAGAAGGAAAGACTTCAAAGACTATACCAAGAGCAACTCTTGAAGGACGAGACATTTAGGTCTGACATCAAAGAGAAAATTCACACGACTGAAAATATCAATGATGTCATTGCATATATCAATAAAACTTACCATCTGGGAATGTTGCTCTCAAAAGACGTCACAGATCAATTGAAATAATCAAAATCCGAGAAGCTTTCTTCTCGGATTTTTTAGTCTTAACCATATTCTCCTTGGAGAAATTTCATTAATGCATGTAAAGTTTTCTGTAATTTTCTGTATTTTTTCAAAATATTCTTGCATTTCCTTTAAGTTTTTTGTAGAATAGTAGCTATCTATTCAGATTATTCTGAAAATTCAAAAATAGGAGTGTTTATTATGTCACAAGTTACGTTATCAAACCAGTCAACCTGGGCAAGCAAACTAAAGGCGATGGGGCCAGGAATCCTAATGGCTTCTGCTGCCGTTGGAGGTTCTCACATTGTATCTTCTACTCAAGCTGGTGGTTCCTATGGTTGGTCACTACTCCTCTTGGTTATCTTGGCCAATGTTTTTAAATATCCATTTTTCCGTTTTGGTGCCGAATATACTGCCGACACTGGCAAAACCTTGGTGGAAGGTTATGCCGAAAAAGGAAAACTCTATCTCTGGATTTTCTTTGTCCTCAACGTCTTCTCTGCCATGGTTAATACAGCTGGAGTCGCTATCCTTTGCTCAGCTATCATCGCTAGCGCTTTTCCAATGATTGGTCTTAGCATCACTCAATGGTCCCTTATCCTTGTTGCAGTCATTTGGGCCATGCTACTCTTTGGTGGCTACAAACTATTGGATGGTATGGCAAAATGGATCATGTCTGCTTTGACCATTGCAACAGTTCTTGCAGTTATTATTGCAGCAATTAAACATCCAGAATACAGCTCTGATTTTGTCGAAAAGACACCTTGGCAAATGGCGGCCCTCCCTTTCATCGTTTCCCTCTTAGGATGGATGCCTGCTCCTATTGAGATTTCAGCCATCAATTCACTCTGGTCTGCTGAAAAGAAAAAGACCGTCAACTTTAATACAGCGGACGCTCTTTTCGACTTTAACGTTGGTTACATTGGAACTGCTATCCTAGCTGTATTCTTCGTGGCACTAGGAGCACTGATTCAGTATCCTACAGGACAGGCAGTTGAAGCCGCTTCAGCCAAGTACATTTCTCAATTTGTTGGTATGTATGCCTCTGTTCTTGGAGAATGGTCCCGTTATTTGATCACCTTTATCGCCTTTCTTTGTATTTTTGGAACAGTTATCACCGTTATCGATGGTTACTCTCGTGTCAATCAGGAATCGCTGCGACTCTTGATTCGTCAAAAAGAGGATTCTCGCAAATCTTTGAACATCTGGATGACCATTACCGCTATCATTGGTATCGTAATTATTAAATTCTTTGCTGGTCAAGTTTCCACCATGCTTCGCTTTGCCATGATCGGTTCTTTCCTGACAACACCATTCTTCGCTCTCTTGAACTATGTTTTGGTGACACGTGAGAATAAAAATCTTCCTTCTTGGCTAAAACTCCTCGCTATCGCAGGATTGATTTTCCTCTTTGGCTTTGCTATTTTCTTTATCTATGCACTCGCCATAGGAAAAGCAGGATAGTTTATAAAATGGCACCCTTACGGGGTGCTTTTTACATACACAAAAGCAGTTGAAAATCTCAACTGCCCCTCAGTACTACTTTATTTTTCTGTCTCTAACACATACAAGTCCGCGATAATCGCTGCGACCTTTTTAATATCTCCCAGCATACCACGCATTTCAAAGTCTGCTAGGACCGGGAAGCCAAAGCGCTGGCTATACTGCTTGGCTGTTAGGCAGTATTGATTGTTAAAATTGCGGTTACCGGAACCCACTACCCCAAAACACTTACTAGCATTGTCTCCATAGGCGATAAAGTCGCCCACTGGATTCGTTAGAATCTCAACATCTCCGTTATCGACACCATTTCCACCTTCCAGATAGGTCGGCAAGAAAGCAACATAGGGATGTTCCATTTCAAAGAATTCTTGGCCTTCCTTGACCAAATCCTTGATATGGATTTTTTGGACCTCAATTTCTTCGTACTGAGACAGGAGATAGTCCTTGAGCCTGGTTACAAAACTCTCTGTATTCCCACTCAAACTGATATAAACTAGGGATATTTTTTTCATGTTGACCTCTATTTTTTGTTTACGATTTAAAAAGAACTACCAAGATTGTAACTTGATAGTTCTTTTTTGTCAATACTTAGGCAACTTCTTCTGCTTCGACTTCTTCGGCCAAATCTTTTTGTTGGCGCCACATCTTGTAAAAGACTAAGGCTAAAAAGAGAACATTGATAATGATGAACAAAATATTCGTTCCTTGTGCAAATGCTCCCATTCCTAGGCCGAGGGTAGAATCTTTGATTAATTGAACCGCATCTTGAACATTCATATAGCTATAAACCAAACCAACAATCGCTAGTAGAACATAGCCGATATAAGCATAGTTTGCGAATTGCACATTTTTACGTACTAGAAATACAAAGGCTACTACAACTAAAATTGCAGATAAAACAATCAACAACGTATTAAAAATAGAGTGCGATGACGCTGTTACTTGGTAAGTATAGTTGACTGTGTCTTCTAATTGCTGGGCAGTAAGCGTCCCGCTATTCGCCAGGCTCGCACGAAGCACATCTTTACTTGGCAATGGACTCAAGATTCCAAATAATGACATAGATGAAATGAGGGCTGATAGGACTAACAAGACCCAAAGATAAATAGGATTCTTTTTCATGTTTTCCTCCATAAGATATTTTGAACATTATAGCATTTTTTGTACAGGAATACAACTTTTACAAGCTGGTTTCAACTTGTTTCCGATAAGCTTTCGGTGATTTTCCGCACAATTTACGGAAAACCTTATAGAAATATCCAACATTACTATAGCCAACTGCATAGCAAATATCTTCGATACTATCACTGGTCGAAAGTAAGAGTTGCTGCGCTGCCTTAATTCGCTGTTTATTGAGCAATTCCGCAAAGGTTGAGTTGGTTTCCCTCTTGATCAGCTGACCGAGATAGACAGGATTGATAAAGAGATCCTTGCTAATATCCTTAAGTGAGAGCTCTTTCTGATAATCACGCCCAATCACCTCCAGAACGC
>CAUSPE010000058.1:0-5198 GCA_963533485.1 uncultured Streptococcus sp. | reverse complement strand
CAGAATGACTTAAAAAATCCTGAATAGGTAGGGGAGAATGAAGCTGCAATTCATAAGTTTCCCCCTTCTGATAAAGGGTCAACAAATCCAAAGCAGATAAGACTTTAAAGGATTGGAGCAAGGTCGGCATGCCAAAGTTTAAGTGGTTGAGGATATGGGAAAAGAGATGTTCCTTTTGTCCACCATCCCAGAAGGTAATGGCATATAGATAGAGGCTCAGTGCCTCCTGACCGATAATCGGGAGGTAGCACTGCACCAGAGAAGAGGTATCTTGCGACACCCGATTATTCTTTAGAAAAGAAAAACGGTCATTTGGTTTCATCTATTTTTCCTTTTTCTTTTTAGAGGACTGGGTGATCTGCTGGAGAAGGCTCTCCAACTCACTCACATCCTTAAAGCTACGATAAACACTGGCAAAACGAACATAGGTAATCTCATCCAGCTCTGCCAATTCTTCCATGACTAAAGACCCAATGTATTCACTTTGGATCTCATTCTCACTGCGACTACGGAGTTTTTGTTCGATACGATTGACCACCATGCCGATTTCATCACTCGAAACAGGGCGTTTCTGGGCTGAGCGGATAATCCCATTAAAGATTTTATCTCTCGAAAACTGCTCTCGCGTACCGTCTTTTTTGACGACAACCAACGTTCTTTCTTCTACTCGTTCATAGGTTGTAAAACGATGCTGACATTCGTCGCACTCACGTCTTCGGCGGATGGTATTTCCTTCTTCGGCTTGTCGACTATCAACAACACTAGACTTGGTAGCCCCACATTTTGGACAACGCATGCATTTCCCTCCTTGTCGTTTTCTTTTCATTATACCATTTTTTGAGCAATTCCCAAAACAATTCTTATTTTTACTTGACAAGTTTTTTGTTTTATTGTATTATTTAATTAGAACAAGTAAGACAAAGAAAGGAGACTATGATGTCCTGGTCATTTGATAATACAAAACCGATTTATTTACAGATTATGGAAAAAATCAAATTACAGATTGTTTCCCATGAACTGGAACCCAACCAACAGCTCCCTACCGTGAGAGATTTGGCGAGCGAGGCTGGGGTTAATCCCAATACCATTCAGCGCGCCTTGTCTGACCTTGAACGTGAAGGGTTTGTATACAGCAAGCGAACAACTGGTCGTTTTGTCACCGAGGATTTGGACCTCATCGTTCAGTCCCGCAAACAACTTTCCGAGGAGCAACTGCAACAATTCGTCTCTTGCATGCTTCAATTTGGCTACAAAAAAGAAGAACTGCCAAATGTATTAAGCGACTATATTAAAGGAGTTTAAGACTATGACACTACTAGCACTTGAAAATGTAACAAAATCATATGGAGCAACTGCGGCACTTGACAATATCTCACTAGAGATCTCAGCCGGAAAGATTGTCGGGCTCCTTGGACCAAACGGATCCGGGAAAACAACCCTAATCAAACTGATCAATGGCCTTCTTCAACCAAATAAAGGACGTGTTCTCATTAATGGACAGGATCCAAGTCCTGCTACCAAGGCGATCGTTTCCTATCTGCCAGACACAACCTACCTCAATGAAGAGATGAAGGTTAAGGATGCTCTAACCTATTTTAAAACCTTCTACCAGGATTTCAATCTCGAAAAAGCCCAACACTTGTTAGCTGATCTCGGTATTGATGAAAACAGTCGCCTCAAGAAACTATCAAAAGGGAACAAGGAAAAGGTCCAACTCATTCTGGTTATGAGCCGTGAAGCCCGCCTCTACGTTCTGGACGAACCAATCGGAGGCGTGGATCCAGCTGCCCGTGATTATATCCTCAATACCATCATCAATAACTACTCACCAACCTCTACGGTGCTGATTTCAACCCACTTGATTTCAGATATTGAGCCAATCTTGGATGAGATCATCTTCCTCAAAGACGGAAAAGTCGTCCGCCAAGGAAATGTTGATGATATTCGTTACGAGTCAGGTGAATCAATTGACCAGCTCTTCCGCCAGGAATTTAAAGCCTAAGCAAAGGAGATTATTATGTTTTGGAATCTAGTTCGTTATGAATTTAAAAATGTCAATAAATGGTATCTGGCACTCTACGGTGCTGTACTTGCAATTTCAGTTTTGATTGGAGCTTTTATTAGCAGTCTTAGCCAGAGTTACAATCCTAACAATGCTGCTTATTTCATCTTCTTTTTAGTACTAGTCTTTGGAGGACTCAGCGTCACTCTTTGGATTGCAACAATCTTTTTAATCATCCGAAGATTCAAGGGGAGTGTTTATGACCGCCAAGGGTACTTGACCTTGACCTTGCCTGTCTCTGAGCACCAAATCATCATCGCAAAACTTTTAGGTGGTCTTGTCTGGTCCATCTTAGGCTATATCGTCTTTATCTTAAGTATATTGATTATCATCTTCTTAACACCAATTGAAAAAGACTTCACTGCCCTCTATAACTTCATTTCCCCTTATCTCAGCTACGGCTGGCTGTATGCCCTATCACTATTTGTCGGGTCAATCGCATGGATTTTATCCATTTACCTCTCCATCTCTATCGGGCAACTCTTTAACGAGTATCGAACAGCTATGGGAATTTTAGCCTATATCGTCATTGCCATCGTCATTGGTTATGTTTCTCTCTTCTTCAGAATTGAAAATGACTATAACGTGATGGTTGGTACAGAAATTCTGCGCGATCTCTTTTTATCAGCTATCTACTATCTCGGTACCTACTATATCTTGAAAAACAAGGTTAACTTGCAATAAGTTAAAGGTCTAGCGACTCTGTATCGCTAGATCTTTTCTTTTAGATATATTGTATGAAAATGTGGATAAAAAGGAGTATAATAATTTTAAAAGTGATTACTGTATATTGATAAGGAGGGAGCTCTTTATGCTTAGAACGTTTGTTGCAAAGAAACACTTAACACTTTACTTCTTTTCGATTGCAATCACATGGCTGGAAGCGATTATTACGCCAGCGCTCATTCAGAGTATCGTTGCTAGTTTTACCAATCAAGAACTGGAACTTCTTTGGAAAGTGTTGATTCTGGGAATCCTTGGAAACCTCATCCTCTTACTGGGGCTAGCTGGAAAACGCTATTACTACGCTCGTTTGATTACTGATTTCAGATATGGAATTAAAAGCGCTATTTTCAAGCGATTCCTCAGCGGTTATGATATTGATGAAAAGGATATTTTGTCTGATTTAGAAAACGACGTCAACCAGTTAGAAAAGAGCTATATTGAGCCAACCGTTATCATTATTTCTTCTCTTGGTTTCACAACCGTCTCCATCCTATATGCCCTGTGGACTAATTTTTACCTAGGCTTGATTTTTATTCTCTTCTACTCCGTCCCTGTCCTCTGTAGTGCCATCGGATCTAAGCGTTTAGATTCACTTTCTGAAAAGCGGTCCACTATTAACCAGAGCTACTTATCAAGCTTGACAAATTTTATTGGCGGTAGCCAACAGATTCGTCATTATCAGGGACAGGACTTCTTTTTTGCTCGCTATCAAAATCAGTTACAGACTAGTTTGGATGCGGAAATACGATATGAGAAACAACGTACCCTAAACAGTCTCTTTATCAATAGCATCGATGCCTTTTGCTCCGTTGCCCCTATTGTCATTGGCGGTTTTATGACCTATTATGGTTATTTAAACGCAGCTAGTTTTGTAGCCATTTATCTCGTTTCTCATAATATTGGCTATCAATTCCAAGAATTAGCCTACTTTACTAACACCCGAAAAGCAACTCAATACCTCTGTGAAAAGTACCAAGTACTTTTCACAAATTCTAGTCCTATTTCTACTAGCACCTTCCAAAACATTTATCCCGTCCAACTAGAGAATATCTCTCTAGAAAAAGAGGGACAGGTCCTTTTATCCCCTCTTTCCATGCACATCAAGAAAGGAGAAAAGATTGCCATTATCGGTGAAAGTGGCTCTGGAAAAACGACTTTACTCAATATCATTCATGGAGAGTTGGCTGCGACCAGTGGACGGATTGCATTTGCTGGCCAAAGCCTATCACGCCAAGAAATCACGAGCGTTAGCTCCTATATCCTCCAAGATAGCCATTACTTTGACACGCTGTCTCTGGAAGACAATATCCTTCTAGGAATGACTAAAAAGCAAGAAAGGTTGAATCATATCCTCAAGACAACTGGTTTAGAACATTTGAAAAATCGAACTCTTAGCAACGATAGCCTGTCTGGTGGCGAGAAACAACGACTCGAAATCGCTCGCGCGCTCTATCACGACAGCCAACTCATCTTGGCTGATGAGATTAAGGCCAATCTTGACTTAGAGAATAGCAAAAAGATTAGCGACCTCCTCTTCTCGCTACCTCAGACAGTCATTGAAGTCATTCACCATTATACAGACGAGGACTTAAAACGCTACGACCAAGTCATTCATTTAAGCAAAGAAAAGTAAATCCTTACAAAATAAAATTGGAAAAAAGCAAGGAACTCAGCTTCCTTGCTTTTTAACTCAATATCAAACTAGCTACGATGGGGCTTACAAATACGTAGAGAATACCAGTAATACCGATAGCCAAGCCACCCATGGCTCCTGCTACAGAGCCGTATCGGAAGGCTGTTCCTGTTCCGACAGCATGACCTGTTCCCCCAAGGGAAAGGCCTACAGCCACTGGATCATCAATTTTCAACCACTTCAAAAGAGTTGGTCCAATCACACTGGTCAAAATCCCAGTCGCTACTACGACGACCAAGGTCACAGTCGTTAAACCTTGCAATTTTTCTGTGATTCCCACTGCCATGGCGGTTGTCACTGACTTGGGAAAGAGAGAAATGGCTAGGAAAAAGTCCATACCAAATATTTTCGCTACTATGGCAGTGAAGCTAGTATTGACAACTACTGCTAACAGACTACCAAAGAGAATACTCCTAGCATGGTGCTTCATCAAGTGAAAACTCTTATAAAGCGGAATCCCTAGAGCCACGGTCGATGGGACAATCAAGTTGTTCAAATAAACCCCACCTTGGTAGTAATCTTGATAAGAAATACCTGTCGCCTTAAGGAAAATAATGATAAAAATAGCTGACAAAAGCAAAGGCGTCGTTAAAGGATGGGGAAAACGTCTGTAAATCAGCATTCCTACTAGATAGGCTAGGATAGACAGAGCAAGCCCAAACAGAGGATTGGATACAAATTCGCTCATTTGGCATCTCCTTTCTCATAATCTCCCTC
>CAUSPE010000057.1:0-5265 GCA_963533485.1 uncultured Streptococcus sp. | reverse complement strand
ATACCAACTCCTTGGTAACCAAGGGCTACTATGACTATTACATGGAGACTGAGGATCAAGGGGACTTATCAGGAGAAACCTTTGACAATCTCTTTGTTTCAATCTTGGCCAAGGAAAAATGGGACTTGATTCTCTTTGTGCAGCCTGTTGGCTCCTATGTCAATGACGGATTTAGAGATATGACCATGGCGGAAGACCATATTCGCTACAGTTTTTCCCAGCATTTGGACCAGATGAGAGAGCGATATTTAACTAATATTCCGTTAGTTTATCTAGCGGAGGATTATCTAGGCAATTATGAAGCAGCAAAAGTGGCTATTGATGCCATTTACCAAGCAGATTAGGAGAAAATTATGAAAACAGTAACTAAAAAAATCACACAATTTATCGAAAACTTTAAAAATGTCCATGCTGAAGCCCGCAAGATCGGTTTTGCAGGGATCATGCGCCTGCTCTGGAAAGATCTCTTTGTCGGCCGTAGCCTTGTCCAGTGGTTATACCTCATCGCTCTGTCAAGTGTTCCCTTGATCTTGGAGTTTACACAAAATACGGAAAGTCATGACTGGCTGAGCTTGTTTGCATCTTGGACTGGGATTGTCTGTGTTATCTTGGTAGCAGAAGGGCGTGCAAGCAATTATCTCTTTGGGGCCATTAACTCGGCTATCTACTTGATCTTGGCCATGAATGCGACTTTTTATGGTGAAGTTTTAACGACTGTTTACTTCTTTGTCATGCAGCCGATTGGTCTCTATGCTTGGTTGTCCAATCGTATCAACGACCAAGGAAAACCAGAAGAATCCCACTTTGAAGCTAAGAAATTATCTGTTCTTGATTGGTTAAAGTACTTGGTCTTGACTGCCATTATCTGGATTGGTATGGGCTTGGCTTACCAAAGTATCAATAGCGCTCGCCCTTTCCGTGATAGTGTTACCGATGCGACTAATGGTGTTGGTCAGCTCTTGATGACACGTCTCTACCGTGAGCAATGGATTTTCTGGATTGCAACCAATCTCTTTAGTATCTACCTCTGGTGGGGTGAAAATATCCACATCCAAGGGATGTACTGGGTTTACACACTCAATAGTCTAGTGGGATGGTACCAATGGACCAAGGCAGTTCGAAAGGAGGCTTAAAATGGTAGAGAAAAAGATTCCAACAGGAATGACGGAAAAAGAATATTATGAAATTCATGCAAGTCAGGAGGAGTTTTTGGATTGGTACTACAAGCAGGAACTCCCTCAATATGAAAAACCAAGTGTGACAGTAGATATGGTGGCTTACTGCTTTGTCGCAGGAAAGATCAAGCTCTTGCTGATCCGTCGCAAGGCTCACCCTTATCAAAACTGTTTGGCCCTGGTTGGAGGCTTTATGGATAAGGGAGAGGATGCTGCGCATGCCTGTCAGCGCGAGGTGAGAGAAGAAGTCAATCTCGATCTTCCTTTAGAAAAAATCGAGCAATTGATGACCGTATCGACCCCCGGTCGTGATCCACGGGGCTGGACGGTGACCATTGCCCACTTGGTGTACCTACCTAGTCGTGCCTTAGACCTCGTTCAGGCTGGAGACGATGCTAAGGATGTGGTTTTTGTAGATGTGGATTTTCGGACGGGCAAGTGCTTCCTAGAGGGAGTGGAGTTGGACGAGCAAGCCTTCGCCTTTGACCATTATGCCATTATCCAAGAATCCATCAAACGAATCCAAGGCCGTCTCGACTGGAATCCGACCTTCCTTTATCTGCTGGAGGAAGAGTTCACTGTTTACGAAGGAACTGAACTAGTCAATCTCATCAACCCCGGTCGCCCAATCGTCAGCAATAACTTTCTCGTAAAATACGGCGAATATGTAGAAGAAGTCGGACTCAAACGAGTGCCTAAAAAGAAACCAAGAAAAACCTATCGATTGAAATAAAAAGTGAGGTCGGGACAAAGTTCCCGACCTCTTTATTTATCATCATTTTTATGAATGGCTATCTTTCTTAGGATTGCTCAACAGGTGAGTAAAAAAGTCTTTGTATCGATACTTGAGATAGTTCTCATGTAAAAATAACAAAGCGATATAAACAATCAAAAAGATTGCAGTCAGATAGAAGACATCAAATGCAGTTCGCGCATAGTAAGTGGCTGATTGATAAGAGCCAATAGCTCCCAAAATCAACCAAGGAAGATACTTGTAATACTTATTTAGCATAAGAGCATACCTCCTATATTCTATTTCAATGTTATTATATTCCTTTGTCTAACATAATACAAGCGATTATACAAGAGCGGTGCAAAAAATAGGACTCTAATCTAAGAAATTTTCTATTTTTTCGTTTCAATTACGAATAGAAATAGTAGAGAGAAATTTTTTTAAAATAGTTTCTCAAACTAGTTGACAGATTCAAAGCCTAATGTTACAATTATATTACAAAAAGATTTCTTAACATTTCAAAAATGTTACAAAGGAGTAGAAAAATGAAAAAGAAAACCTATATCAAATTGATGGCAGCGACTGTATTGGCTTCTACCTTGCTACTAGGAGCTTGTGGAAATAAAAACGAAACCACTCAAACCAGCAGCTCTGCCAAGACAAGTCAATCATCAAGTTCTAAAGCAGCTTCTTCTAGCAAAGAAAGCAAGACACAAAAATCTTCAAGCTCAGCTTCATCTGAAAAGGCTCAGGCATCTTCTGGTCAGTCTTCTACAACGGCAGATCAGTCACAAGCGAAACCAGCACCTGAATCAAGACAAGAACAAGCAGCTCCTAGTCAACAAGCCCCATCTCAGGCTCCGTCAACTCAGCAAGGTTCTCAAGCCCAGTCTAACCAGTCAGGCTATGATCCAACAACTGACCGCCAACTTCAAGACAAGCAAGCAGAACACAACAAACGCTACAAGGGTGTTTTAACCATGGTGGATGGTGACTTCTCAGCAGCTGCAGGCAACTGGAAGGGAGCAAATGGGGAAACTATTACGGTTTCATCAGGGGGCCAATTTACAGTAGAAACTGCAGATGGAAAGAAAGAAAACTATTCTATCAGAGGCTACTCTTACACTCTTGATGATGGTAAGTATAATGCCAAAATCGGTGGAGGAAAAATCATCCAAATTACAACAGGTGCGGATGGTAAAGTTTCGAGTGTTGCCTTGATTCAATAATAGTATCTAGGATTTCCTAGGATAAAAAAACCGTACACTCCAAGTGAGTTACGGTTTTTTGTGTATTAAGCTTTATCTAGTTGCAATAGAGCTTCAATCTCTGCTAGAGTGCTAGCTTGTGAAATGGCTCCACGAAGTTTGGCAGCGCCAGATGTTCCCCGAAGGTAGTGAGGAGCCAGTCCACGGAATTCACGAACGGCTACGTTTTCTCCTTTGAGGTTAATCAAGCGTTTCAAATGTTCGTAGGCGATTTTCATCTTGTCTTCAAAAGTCAAATCAGGGAGAATTTCTCCAGTTTCAAAGTAGTGGTTGATTTGATTGAAGAGGTAGGGATTTCCCATGGCTGCGCGGCCAATCATGACAGCGTCAGCCCCGACTTCTTCGATACGCTGTTTAGCTTCTTGTACCGTACGGATATCACCATTTGCGATAAATGGAATCTTGGTCAGAGCTTGAGCAACCTTGTGTAGGGTCTCGAGGTCTGCGTGACCTGTGTACATTTGTTCGCGGGTACGGCCGTGCATAGCGAGGGCAGAGACACCTGCAGCCTCAGCAGCGAGGGCATTCTCCACGGCTAGGGATGGATCAGACCAGCCAGTGCGCATTTTGACAGTGAGGGGGATATCAAGGACAGATTGGACCTTGTTGATAATAGAGTAGATCTTGTCTGGATCCTTGAGCCACATAGCACCAGCTTCGTTCTTCACGATTTTGTTAACTGGGCAGCCCATGTTGATATCGACGATATCGGTCTTGGTGTTTTCTTGTATGAATTCTGCTGCGCGGGCGAGGCTGTCTTCATCACTACCAAAAAGTTGGATAGAAACTGGGTTCTCGCCTTCATCGATATGAAGCATGTGCAGGGTTTTTTCGTTGTTGTATTGGATTCCCTTGTCAGAGACCATTTCCATGACAACGAGTCCAGCTCCGAGCTCTTTTGCGATGGTACGAAAGGCTGAGTTGGTGACACCAGCCATGGGTGCTAAAACAGTACGATTGGGAATCTCAACATTGCCAATCATAAAAGGTGTATTAAGATTTGTCACGAATGAGTTCCTCCAGGTCGTTTTCATCAAAGTTATAAGTTGTTTGGCAGAATTGACAAGTGATTTCTGCCCCGTGGTCTTCCTCTTTCATTTCCTCTAGGTCTGAAGTTGGAAGGCTGGCAAGAGCGTTCATAAAACGGTCTTTGCTACAGTCACATTGGAAACGGATTTCTTCTTCAGATAGGCGTTTGTAAGCCTCGTCACCGTAGATGGCCTTGAGAAGGGCTTCGATATGGTCGTCGCTTTCAAGAAGTGTCGAGATAGCTGGCATTTCTTGGATGCGTTTCTCAAAGCGAGCAATCTCTTCTTCCTTGGCCCCTGGCAATACTTGGAGAAGGAAGCCACCGGCAACTTCGACCTTGTCGTCTTTATCCAAAAGAACATTGAGACCGACTGCTGACGGAGTTTGTTGGCTTTCAGTCAGGTAGTAGGCCAAGTCTTCACCGATTTCCCCAGAGATGAGAGGAGTCATGGAGTTGTAGGGATTTCCAGTACCGTAGTCTGTGATAACGAGAAATTGACCATTTCCGACAAAAGGTCCGACAAGGACTTCACCAGTTGCAGTCTTTTTGATATCAACACCTGGATTTTGAACGTAGCCT
Source organism: uncultured Streptococcus sp. (assembly GCA_963533485.1). Taxonomy (GTDB): domain Bacteria; phylum Bacillota; class Bacilli; order Lactobacillales; family Streptococcaceae; genus Streptococcus. The sequence goes on along the minus strand of CAUSPE010000057.1, from coordinate 480 downwards.
TTAACATTGCCCTTGGTATCTGCGACCGTGATGATGGCACCGAGAGAGCTGGTTCCCAGAACTTTAACTGTTAGTTTGGTATTTCCTTTTTCATTGGCTGCGAGAATCTGGCTTGCGATAAGAGTTCGACCAAGTGCAACGGTTGAACTGGCTTGAGTTTGATGTTTTTCTTGAGCAGTGCGGACGGTTTCAGTGCTATCAAGGACAAAAGCACGAAAAGAACCGCTTTCTGATATAGTTTTAATAATTTTATCCATAGCTACTATTTTAGCATAAAAATGCCTAAAGGGGGAGTCGTGTGTTTGCTGTTAATTTTTTAACTGTTTAATTTGTGATAACTAGTATAGGGGATTTATAGTAATGGGATTTTTTATTGACGTCAACCATTAATATTTTAACTTATCTTAAAATAAGCTAAAACCAATTTTTAAGTTATGGTAAACAGTTGAAAAAAAGGTTGATAAAGTGGTAAAATGTTAG
>CAUSPE010000056.1:0-5339 GCA_963533485.1 uncultured Streptococcus sp. | reverse complement strand
TAGTTCATCTCAGCAATCTTGTATTCTGGCACATTGTCCAGACGCTCCATCGGAGCGTGGAGGAATTTCTCACGGTTGATGACATCATCTGTCCACTGAACGATGACCTCATGTGCACCCAAGGCATAAGCTTCTTTCACGATCAAATGCGCCAACTCGCGTTGCTCAACATCGATAGAGAGAGCCAAGGTGTGACCAGGTTGCACGTTAATTCCATTCGCAACCAACAATTTTGCATATTTTTCTAGATTTTCTTTAAAATTTGGTAAAACCATTCTATTCTTCCTTTTCTTTTGTTATTTTTCCTTCAAAGCAGAAAATAATCCTGCTAAAGCAATGGCACCAGACAAGAGCGCTGTCGATAGAAGAATTGTCTGATCAGCAAGTTCCAATTGATATTCAAACACCTTCTCAGCTGGCTTATCTTCCGCAAAAATTTTTAGTTTCATGAAATATCCTCCGTTACTAGTATATCACATATGATATAAATTTAAAAACAAGCCTAATAAAGCTTGTTTTTAATTAACTAAAACAAAAGTCGTGTACATATCTTTCCACTTCTTTTTCCATGGATTGAATCTCACGAATACCCCATTTATCATTCTTTACCGTTACGTCTGCCATCATCTGTAATTTTAAACTCTGGCGATTGAAAATTCCTTCCCACTGTTTATACTTTGCACTTGGAACCAAATTCCCAAACTTCGAATTTTGGCTATCTGTAATGATACAAAGATTCCCAAAAGAGTGCAAAAATTTATCATCAAGCTTTTCAACCCTTTCATCACTATTTGGATGTTGTGGAAACCAATGTTCTATAGAGCGACGATAAGCAAATTTGAAATCTTCAAACTTAACATCGTATGCTTTCTTTAATTCTTCACGATTTTTCCATAAAACATAATCCACAAAGTTAAAAGCATAAACAGGAATTGCACCATATTTTTTGATACTTTTATCTTCGGTAAACAATCTTTCCTCAGCATATCTCACTGCCATTTTTTCAAGAAAATCCTTAAAGAGACTAGCAAATTCTGTTTGATTTAACTCTTCAATATGGTTAAACAGGAATTGCAAGATTTCATATAACCAACGACTATCACGATTAGCAGTAAAGGTCACAGCAAACATGGATTGGAGGAGAATAATGTTTTTGTTTAAATTGTCAAAAGTATTTTTTTGAAAATTAATTCGAACATATTTCCATCCTCTATTTTCATTTCGTTGATATGTCTCATACTGACCTCGTTTGATTTGCCATTCAGTTTCATTTTCTAATTGGACATTTTTTACGATAAGAGTATCAAATATATGCTTCATAGTCAGAAGTAGTTGCCCAAATTGTTGGACCCATTCTCTATCTCGTCGTTCAATTTCAAAAATTTTCAATAATTTTTTATCATCAAATGTAGTTTCGTCATTTCCTTCCATAATGAAAAAAACTTGAAGTAAAAATGTTGGAAAATCAATTACAGTCGTATAATTTGAAATATCTGCTCCATTATTTACTGAGCTACTACTTTCATATTTTGTCTGAGTAATAGCATCTAGTAAACTTTTTTTCTCTAACTTTTCAACTCTTATCTTATCAAATACATCTAGCAATTTGAAATCAGCATATTCTTTCCCAAAAATTTTCTCCCCCTCTTCATCAGGATTATTTGGTCTACTTCGGATTTGAAAAGCTTTTAATACTGGCTTATCAAATTCCGCACAGGCATCCCAAATTCTCGCAAATTTTTGTGCCATTTCTTGATCTTCACCAAATTTAGACATCATTTGCGCCTTAAGAATCTCATGAGCCTCTAGTTGTTCGCCTCGAGAGTTGAAACGTTCAAAATAAAGATTCAAATCTAAATCTTTAGGAAGTATACTTCGAAAAATGATGACACTCTCAAAAAGATAATCAACGAAGGACTGAAGTTCAAGTTGGCGCTCTCCTAGCACTTTTTTCAAGGCATCTTTAGCATGTCTGTACCCTCTAGTTAATTCATTTTCATCGTCCTCAGAATTTTTTTGCTTAGTAAATAGTTTTTGAATATTTTCATTTGATTTCCTCCGAGCTGGGAAAGTTAAACGAACCGCCTCTAATCTGTCACAATCAAACTCATTTTTCAAAACCAAAGCAATTAAATTAAGGGCTGTGGTTCGTTGTTGACCATCTATAATTTTGAAAATACCATTCTCTTCATTGACGACTAATGTTCCAATATAGTAATTGTCTCTCTTTTCTTTAAAAGCATCTGCTACATCGTTCAATAATTGTTCGATCTCATCATAAGTCCAGGAAAAATTTCTCTGATAAAGAGGAATAGCATAGGTCTCTTCATTTAGCAAACGATTAACTGATAAGCATATATGTGTTTCTACCATTTATCTTTTTCCTCTTCTATAATTTGTTCCACAGTATAATTTTCAAATAATTCTCTATCTATCTTGACCATGAAATCATTAGGAGTCACAGCATGTGCTAATAGTTGGAATAGCTTTTGAATCTCTTTTTGTCTGAATTTTCCTCCTGCAGCATAGTTTCCTACAGTAGCATCATATATAGCCCGAGACTTTACACGGGGGTAGTAAGCCCAAATAAACAAGGTCTCTACTATTTCTTTTGATAATTCTTCTTTTCCAAATCTCTCTGCAAAAAGCGAACAAATATTTAGAAACAAATTATGACACTTTAGATAGCGTCCTTTTGAACTATTGTAAATTTTTGACATACCTTCTGGATAATCTGAACTATTCTCTTCCCTATCAATCTCATCAGAAAAACCTAACTTTTCATTTAAAAAATTCTTATGTTCTTTAATAGTCTTATGGACGGATTCAATATACTCAAAAAATTTACTTCCATCAATGATTGGCATAGTTATTGACATAGGGAAGTTTTCAATATGACGATATAATTCTAGGTATGGAAAGTTCTGATTCAAGTCGACGCCTTTAAAATCGTCAATAAAATCCTCTGTAAAACGGAGATAAGAACCATAACGCTTGTTTGTCAATCCTGTCTCTCCTCGAGACCAACGTCTCATACGGAAAAGATGTTTATCAAACAACTCTTTGAGACTTAAATCTTTATCTTCTACAAATCGCTCCCACTTTTCAACAATCTTTTCATCTTCTGAATCTTGCTTGCGAAGATGATAGGCTTTGAGCAAATCATGAGATTCTAAAGATTTTCCACGATTATTCTGAGAATCAAATAGCTGAAAGGCCTCTGATAATCGTTCTTGGGGCATAGTAATCACAGAGACAGCACAATTCTCTAATAAAAAGTTGCAAATATCTTTTGCCTCATTTTCGCCAACTAATTGAGTTAAATTTTTCCACTCATTATAATTTTCACTCGCATGATAGCAAGATATCTCTCCAAATTCAGCACTCAACAGTTGATTAGCACCCTTATAATTCTCTAAATCATCTAATAAATGAAGAAACAAGGAAATTGAAATTAGCCGTTGCTGTCCATCGACAATATCTAAGTGTCCTTCATTTTCATGTTCATTTTCATTTTCATGCAGGATAACGGATCCTATCTGATATTCCTTTTTACCCATAGCATCTCGTAAATCATAAAAAAGATTACGGATATGTTTTCTGTTCCATTTATAAGGTCTTTGATAAGAAGGAATCCACAATTTCCCTTCTTTCAGTAGTTCTCCAACCTTTTTAGAAGTAAATTGAATACTCATTTTATCCTCATTTATATTTATCTATCATTTCTTGAACTGTTTGCTTCATATCCTCTACTAAAATACGAGGAGACAAAACAGTAACTGCTTCCCCTTGTCCCAGTAACCAGCGTTTAAGACCCGGTGTATACTGACTTTTAAACTTAAAATGAGTCCAGGCACCATTTTTCCCAACTATTTTTGCATTTGGAAATTGATCCATCACAATAGTAGGATCATACAAATACCCAATCTCAATACTGATTTTCTTCCCGATAAAAGCATCAACTCTCTCGTTACGAATATCACCATCTCTAAATTTATCTCGATAAGAAATAGAGGGTTTCTCTATACCACTAAGAGACCATGATTGGATACGGTCTACTCTTAAAGTAATATAAGTAGCGTGTTTTAACTGATAAACAACCAGATAAAAATAATGACTATCATAGTAAAGAGATACAGGCAAAACCGTCTGCTTCTTAGAAGATTCAGAATAAGGTTTTTGATAGATAATGTCTAAGACCTGTTCATGTAGAATAGACTCCGATAAATTCCAAATTTTCTCTATTCTATCTTGTTGATCCGTTAAGGGAGCATAATTAAGCTTTTCACTACCAATAATCTGCTCAATTTCTTTCTGGTCATCACGAGGAATTAAAATCAGTAAATTTTTTAGTAAGCTATCAATTTCTGGCCGATTCAATGCTCGATTTTCCAATAAAATCTTTGAAATAACAAGTATATCCTTTTTATTAAAAACTGACTTACTTGATAGGCTATACTTATTTGTTTTACGACTATAAAGCAGGTCTCCATTAAAATCGGGATGACTGGATAAAATATCACGAAGGAGCGAAAAATCTCTCTGTATCGTCTTTTCACTAACCTCAAATTCCTGGGCTAATTGCTTTTTTCCTAACGGAGTCCCAAACTGTAAGCGTAAAAAGATTGTTAGTAATCTCTCTTGATCATTCATCTAATGTCCTTTTTGTTAATCTTCAAGCGATGTTAGACAAGCTGTCATTCCCCATTTAAAACGCACAATCAAATGAAAATTTAGATTTTCCAATTGATCTGGTTCAGAGTCACCAGAGAAAACCATTTGTTTATTCATATCATGTTGAGAATTAAAAAGATTAAAAAATTTTTCTTGAATCATATCATCCTTTTCTCCCAATATCTGAATATCATCTACTATTAGGAGATCAAACTTCTCACTTCTAACTTTTTGTATTTCTAGCTCATTTTCTAACAAATCTTTAGCAGAAATATATTTTACTCGCTTTTCTGGATTGTTCTCAAGAACCTTATTTCCAATTGCTTGCAGGAGATGTGTTTTTCCTGAACCTGATTGCCCATAAATATAAAGGGGATTGTATTTTGATCCTAAGTTCTTTACTACTTCTAAAGCTTCTTTCTTTGCTAAAGCATTACCGTCTTTTTCTATAAAATTTTCAAATTGATATTTGTTATCTAATCCTGTATTGTTCATCATTTAAACCTCTTTCTTTGTTATGCTATAAGTATAACAAAACAGATGGACAATTTTTGTCCGTCTGTTAATTTTTTTTAAAACAAATCATCAAACAAACTCAACTGGTTGTCCTCTGGCATATTGCCGAGAATCCCCATTTCATCCATCTTTTCAACCAAGGTTGATGA
>CAUSPE010000055.1:0-5379 GCA_963533485.1 uncultured Streptococcus sp. | reverse complement strand
GTCCTTCAACAGATGCGACTTTGACAGCGCGTTTGATTGACCGTCCAATCCGTCCAATGTTTGCGGAAGGTTTCCGTAACGAAGTGCAAGTGATCAACACCGTCCTTTCTTATGATGAAAATGCCTCTGCTCCAATGGCGGCAATGTTTGGATCATCCTTGGCACTTTCTATCTCAGATATTCCGTTTGACGGACCAATCGCTGGGGTACAAGTAGGTTATGTTGATGGCCAAATCATTATCAACCCTACTCAAGAACAGGCAGAGCAATCGCTTCTTGAATTGACAGTAGCTGGTACCAAACACGCTATTAACATGGTTGAGTCTGGTGCCAAAGAATTGTCAGAAGAAATCATGTTGGAAGCTCTTCTCAAAGGGCATGAAGCAGTCAAAGAATTGATTGCCTTCCAAGAAGAAATCGTTGCTGCGGTCGGTAAGGAAAAAGCAGAAGTAGAATTGCTTCATGTGGACGCTGAATTACAGGCTGAAATCATCGCAGTCTACAACAGCGACCTCCAAAAAGCGGTCCAAGTAGAAGAAAAATTGGCTCGTGAAGCTGCAACTCAAGCAGTTAAAGACCAAGTGACTGCTGTTTACGAAGAAAAATATGCAGACCACGAAGAATTTGACCGTATCATGCGTGATGTGGCTGAAATCTTGGAACAAATGGAACACGCTGAAGTGCGCCGTTTGATCACAGAAGACAAGGTGCGTCCTGACGGGCGTAAGGTCGATGAAATCCGTCCTTTAGATGCGCAGGTTGACTATCTTCCTCGTGTACATGGTTCTGGTCTCTTTACTCGTGGACAAACTCAAGCCCTTTCAGTCTTGACCTTGGCTCCGATGGGCGAAACGCAAATCATCGATGGTTTGGACCCAGAGTACAAGAAACGTTTCATGCACCACTATAACTTCCCTCAATACTCTGTAGGGGAAACTGGTCGTTACGGTGCGCCAGGTCGTCGTGAAATCGGTCACGGTGCTCTTGGTGAGCGTGCTCTTGCTCAAGTTTTGCCAAGCTTGGAAGAATTCCCATACGCGATCCGCTTGGTAGCTGAAGTCTTAGAATCAAACGGTTCTTCATCTCAAGCATCTATCTGTGCGGGAACGCTTGCCCTTATGGCTGGTGGTGTGCCAATCAAGGCGCCAGTAGCAGGTATTGCCATGGGTCTCATCTCAGATGGAAATAACTACACAGTATTGACAGATATCCAAGGTTTGGAAGACCACTTTGGAGACATGGACTTTAAGGTTGCAGGTACTCGTGACGGGATTACAGCCCTTCAAATGGATATCAAGATCCAAGGAATCACTGCAGAAATCTTGACTGAAGCCCTTGCCCAAGCCAAGAAAGCGCGTTTTGAAATCCTTGATGTGATTGAAGCAACCATTCCAGAAGTTCGTCCAGAATTGGCTCCAACTGCACCGAAAATTGATACCATCAAGATTGATGTGGACAAGATTAAGATTGTCATCGGTAAGGGTGGAGAAACCATCGACAAGATTATCGCTGAAACAGGCGTTAAGATTGATATTGATGAGGAAGGTAATGTATCTATCTACTCTAGTGACCAAGATGCCATTAACCGTACAAAAGAAATCATTGCTGGTTTGGTTCGTGAAGCCAAAGTGGATGAAGTTTACCATGCGAAGGTTGTTCGTATCGAGAAATTTGGTGCCTTTGTCAACCTCTTTGATAAGACAGATGCACTTGTGCACATTTCTGAAATGGCTTGGACTCGTACCAACCGTGTCGAAGACTTGGTAGCTATCGGTGATGAAGTCGACGTTAAGGTTATCAAGATTGATGAAAAAGGCCGTATCGATGCCTCTATGAAGGCTCTTCTTCCTCGTCCTCCAAAACCTGATCATGATGAAAAAGGCGAAAAGTCTGAGCGACCTCACCGTCCACGTCATCACAAGGACCACAAACCTAAGAAAGAATTTACAGAAACACCAAAAGATTCAGAATAAGAAAAGGAGAAATGTATGGGATGGTGGCGCGAAACCATTGATATTGTAAAAGAAAATGATCCAGCGGCACGCACCAGTTTGGAGGTTCTACTGACCTATCCAGGTGTCAAGGCCTTGGCTGCCCACCGTCTCTCGCATTTTCTCTGGAAGCATGGCTTTAAACTCTTGGCTCGTATGCACAGTCAGTTTTGGCGCTTTTGGACTCAGATTGAGATTCATCCAGGTGCCCAGATTGACTCAGGTGTTTTTATCGACCATGGTTCAGGTCTGGTGATTGGAGAGACGGCGATTGTTGAAAAAGGCGTTCTTCTCTATCACGGAGTGACTCTTGGTGGGACTGGTAAGGATGTTGGCAAACGCCATCCGACTGTGCGTAAAGGAGCTCTCATATCAGCCCATGCCCAAGTCATCGGACCGGTAGAAATCGGTGAAAATGCCAAAGTCGGTGCTGCTGCAGTAGTCGTGGCAGACGTACCTAGTGATGTGACAGTTGTCGGTATTCCAGCTAAGATTGTTCGCGTTCATGGACAGAAGGATGAACCAACGATCCACGAAGTCGAAGAAAAACGAGAGTACTACGTCAATAAACTAGAGCAGGCTAGAGAAGCCAGTCACCATTCATCAAGTCTGTAGGATAGGGTAGCAAAGTTATCGAGGTGAAGTATGACAGGAGGTAAGAACTATGTCAGATTTATCAGATGCAATTTTGAACCAGGCAGTTCTTGAGTTGCAAGAACGCTTGGATGGTCTTGCTAAGGAGCGCTTTATTAAACTGCCACCTAGCCACCAGCGTGAATGGGCTCATTATATCAGTGAAGCCAAAAAAGATGAGACCAAACTGCGCCGTCTAAATAAAATGAAGGCGGATTTGCTGGAGCCTTAAAGAAAGAGAAGTTATGCTATTAGAGGAATTTGAAGATGTAGCAGCAGTTATTGAGCCAACTGAAAAGCCAGTCCATGACAAGGGAGAGGTATGCGAAACCATCATTCTGTCCTTTAATGGCGAAATTCTGAAACGTTTGATTGAGTCAGAAGATGTCTATCCGGGAGGCTATTTGAAAAGCATAAACGGCCATCATCCATGGTATATTTATGGCCAAGGACCTAGCAAGCTAGCAGTTATGTTGGCTCCAATTGGGGCTCCCATGATAGTCGGCCAGCTGGAGGAGTTGGCGGCCAGAGGCTTCAAAAATTTCATCATTTTAGGTTCCTGTGGCGTTTTGGACCGCTCAATTGAGGCGGATAAAATTATCCTGCCTGCAGCCGCATTGCGAGATGAAGGAACTAGCTATCACTATGCCCCACCGGGTGACGAAGTAGCCTATGACGAGTCTCTGCTGATCGAGCTGGAAGCCATCTTTGACAAGCACAATATCGAGCATATCCGCACCAAGTCTTGGACGACTGATGCCTTTTATCGGGAAACGCCTGATAAGGTCAAGCGTCGCTTGGCTGCTGGAGCCAAAGTGGTGGACATGGAAGCTTCAGCTATCATGGCTTGGAGTCAATTTCGCAAGAGTAAAGTCTATCAATTCTTCTACACAGCTGACTATGTGGATCATCATAACCGAACCTGGGATGCCCGCCATGAAGAGCGGACAGCTGATGCCATGACTTTTTTCACTATCGCTTTGACAATAGCAAAGGAACTAGAAAGGTAACTACAAGAATGGCAGTATATTTTTACGGCTGTATCACCATGGATGGCTACTTGGCAGACAGCCAGCACAGGATAGACTGGCTGCATCAGCTTGGTTCTGTAGAGGATACAGGCTATGATGACTTTTACAGGCAAATGGATATCACCATCATGGGCAAGCGGACCTTTGAGGAAATCCAAGATTTGCAAGATGTAGAAAGTTTTTATCAAGCTACGGAAAACTATGTCTTTACGCATGATAGGCACCTGCCTGTCAGCAATTACCAGCCAGTAGCTGGGGATGTGGTGGACTTTGTTCACCAGATTGACAAAGGCAAAAATGTCTTTGTGATTGGTGGTAATTCCTTGGTAGGACCGCTCTTGGATGCGGATCTTTTCGACCACCTCATTATTCAGATAGCGCCCCTTATCCTAGGAAAGGGGGTTCCCCTCTTTACCCAAGAGGAAGGGCAGCGCTTTTACCAACTGGATAGCCTCAGACAATTTGGCCCTTTTGCAGAGCTGGTTTTCAGCCGAAAAAGTCAGAAATAGAGAAGGGAGTGGACCGCATGATTAAAATTTACGACACCATGTCTCGTGATTTGCGAGAATTTGTCCCAATCGAAGACGGCAAGGTTAAGATGTATGTCTGTGGGCCTACGGTCTACAACTATATCCACGTGGGCAATGCCCGTTCGACGGTGGCTTTTGATACCATTCGTCGTTATTTTGAATACCGTGGCTACGAAGTTGCCTATATTTCCAATTTTACGGATGTGGATGATAAGATTATCAACCGTGCCAAGGAAGAAGGCATCACGCCTCAGGAGGTTGCGGACAAGTACATCGCTGCCTTTCGTGAGGATGTGACAGCTTTGGGCGTGAAACCTGCGACTCGCCATCCGCGTGTAGTGGAGTTTATGGCGGACATCATTCGTTTTGTCGCTGACTTGATTGAAAAAGGCTTTGCCTACGAGAGTCAAGGGGATGTCTATTTCCGTGTAGAAAAATCACATAACTATGCTAAGTTGGCCAATAAAACCTTGGAAGATTTGGAGCTGGGTGCTTCAGGTCGTACCGATGAAGAAACGGCTCGCAAGGAAAATCCTGTGGACTTTGCCCTCTGGAAAGCTGCCAAGTCAGGCGAGATTTCTTGGGACAGTCCTTGGGGACCTGGTCGTCCGGGCTGGCATATCGAGTGTTCGGTCATGTCGACAGAGATTTTGGGCGATACCATTGATATTCACGGTGGTGGAGCCGATCTGGAGTTTCCGCATCACACCAATGAAATTGCCCAGTCAGAAGCCAAAACAGGCAAGACTTTCGCCAATTACTGGATGCACAATGGCTTTGTCAATATCGATAATGTCAAGATGTCCAAGTCCTTGGGCAACTTTATAACCGTACACGATGCCCTTAAAACTCTTGATGGGCAAGTGTTGCGTTTCTTCTTTGCCACTCAGCATTACCGCAAGCCTATCAACTTTACGGAAAAAGCAGTGCGTGATGCCGAGACCAATCTTAAGTATCTAAAAAACACTTATGAGCAACCATTTTCTGGGACTGTAGATGCTCAAGAGTTACAGGCTTTTAAAGATAAGTTTGTTGCCGCTATGGATGAGGATTTCAACTCCGCAAATGGTATCACAGTTGTCTTTGAAATGGCCAAATGGATCAACTCTAGCAACTATGATGCAAGTGTTAAAGAAGCTCTTGCGGCTATGTTAGAGGTCTTTGGGATTGTCTTTGTTGAGGAAGTTTTGGATG
>CAUSPE010000054.1:0-6074 GCA_963533485.1 uncultured Streptococcus sp. | reverse complement strand
TTCGTACATATTTTTTCTTAGCCTTTAATCCAGGCAGGATTTCTTCAAAAGTCATGATGTTCTCCTTTAATTCTACATTCTTCATTTAATTATAACAAAAAACCGTTTTCCAACGGCTTTTTGACTGTATATCTGCTAAATTCTTCCTACCACTGCAATCCGGCTTCTCTAATTTCTTTCTTAGAAGCGAATTTACCATTTGGTCTGTGCCATCTTCCGTTTCTATCTCTAAAGTAACCACCTGAATTTGTTGATTGCGAGTTTGATTCTTGGCTTTCTTCCTGTTCTTGTACGGCTTGGCGAGCTTTTTCCTGTTCTTCTTCTTTTGCTTTCTTTTCAGCTGCTTCTTTTTCTTCAGCCTCTTTCTTGGCTTTTTCCTCAGCTTCTTTTTTAGCTTTTTCTTCTTTGTTTTCAACTGTATTTTTAGCCGTACCATCCAAGTAATTGATTTCCGCATTAGCTGAAATATTGTCTAAAACAACATGCGTCACTGAATACTGATCAACCTTTTCTTTACTACCACCCAATTTGATTTCCAAGAGTTTGCCATTTTCATCAATTCCCACATACTGCAATTCAATTTGTCTCGGAATCAATTCATCTTTCTGATAGATTGGGGTCACCTTGTAGTCAAGATAGTAGTTCGGATGATTGGCCAACCAAGAGTCCAATCGATTTTCATAGTAAAGCATACTTTCTTGATTAGTATTATCTGTACCATAATATGTTCCAGCATTGAGCCAGTTAGTCATAGGGACCAAGTTTTTCTTTTCATCATTCAATCCACTAAATTGGTACCCAATCAAATGGCCTCGATTCATTAACCAAGCCTTTTTAGAACCATCTCCATAGTAAAAATTATAGTTATGCCAACCAACTGGGTTATAACTTATCTTAGACTCTCTCTTCTCAGTTGGCTCATCGCTGTCCTTAAGTTGAATATGAGCACCCGTTGCGCGTGATTTAGAATCCAATTCCCCAAGTTCTAGTTGTTTCTCATTTTTAAAAGGCAAGAGTCCAGCTTCTTTAAACAACTTTTCATCGAACTTGATTTGCTTCTGTTCAATTTTTTCTTCTGGGACCTTTGATTCCGCCTTATGTCCAGAACAAGCAACTAATGTTGTGATTGAAAGCAAGGCAATTGAGAAGGATAGTAGCTTTTTCATAAAAATCTCCTTTTTATATAGTAATTAGATTAATATCTCCTATTACATTTTACTATCATTTTGTTAATTGTTCAAGAATAAAGAGACTGTTATTATACTATTTCTCCTCCAATGTTCAAAACAAAAACGATAACCACTTTTTCAGTAGTTACCGTTGATTTCTTTTGATTAGTCTTTCCCACCAAGTTTGCTGTTAATGGTCATCATGATGCTAGCAATCTTCTCACCCCAGTATGGATCAGAAGCATAGCGAACATTCATTCCGGTTGCTTTATTTCCAAGGTGGTCTCTGCCATAGTCGATGTAGTTCTCACGAATCCACTTGGCCGCTCCGAGAATTCCTTTGTCCACATTATCAAAGCTCTTGGCTGAGAGATATGGGCTCGTATCATAAGCCGCAATACCAAAGAAGTTGTTCTTATCTCTGGCAATTTGACTGCGACCCCAAGCACTTTCAAGGGCACTATGTGCCATCAAGTAAAGGGCATTGACACCGTAGCGTTCCTCAGCTTCTTTGAAAGTCGCTCCTTTACCTGCTAGAGGACTATCCTGCAAGTTCATCATCGAATACAGTTTATCCAACTCAGCCGCACTATAATTACTTGGTTCTCTCAAGTTTTTATAGAGGAAAGGATTTTTAATGGTAAAGCCATCAAAATGCTCTCCATCAGTTGAGTAGTACTTCTTACCAATAACCATAGCAGAAGTGTGTGGAGCTACTTTGATACTCGTATAAGGAGAGAGTTCATGGTAGAGGAAATTCCCATCACTAGTATAATGAGGGATAAACTCGCTTCCTTCATCAACTGCTGTCAAATCACTTTGATTCATATAGCCAGACAAGCCAGAAATCGAAACTGCAAGTCGGCCGCCTTTTCGCGTCGAGCTATCCAGTGAAACAATGCTTCCTTGGTTAATGTAACTCAAGATTTCTCCAGATGCACTATAGACATAGGCTGTGATGGGTTTAACTTTGTAATATTTGGTTTTATCCGCAACATGCCATCTACCAGAAGCATCCAAGGTATGACCATCCACAGTTTCATTTTTTGCCATATAACCGCCTGATTTAAGGTAATACCATGATTGGTCGGATGAATCGTAGATTAATTCTTTCTCAGCCATCTTTCCATTTGACTTGAGGTAGAACCAGTTATTCTTGTACCATACCCACTCACTCGCAGCCATATAACCACCAGATTTGAGATAGTAGTAACCATTATCCCAGAGCCATTCTTTATTGGCATAATTTCCATCAGAGTTGATATAGAACCAAGAGTTATAATTCTTGTCAAAGAGCCAACCTTTGCCAGCTTTTGCTCCACTACTCGTCACATAACTGCGGTCAATCCAAGTTTCCGTAGAGAGGTAGCCGCCTGATTTGAAATGGTAATCCTTGCCTTTGATGGTTTGCCAACCTTTTTCAGCATAGGTTCCGTCAGCTTTCAAGTAAAACCAAGAGTTATAATTCTTGTCAAAGAGCCATTCCGATTTCAATTTAGCTCCACTTTTAGCAACATAGAAGCGGTCAATCCAGCGCTCAGTAGAAAGATAGCCGCCTGATTTGAAATGGTAATCTTTTTCTTTGATCGTTTCCCAGCCTTTTTCGGCATAGCTACCATCAGATTTCAAGTAAAACCAAGCATCATAATTCTTATCAAAGAGCCATTCCGATTTCAATTTAGCTCCACTCTTCGCAACATAGAAGCGATCAATCCAGCGCTCAGTAGAAAGATAACCGCCTGATTTAAAATGGTAGTCCTTCCCATCAATTGTTAACCAGCCATTTTCAGCATAGGTACCATCTTGTTGAAGGTAGAACCAACTGCTATAGTTGTCATCATAAATCCAGGCTTGTTTAACCTTATGACCATTTTCTGATATATAATTCTTACCAAGCCAAGCATTTTTCAGCATTTTACCTTGTGAATTGATGTAGTACTGGTTCTCCCCTTGAGTGATCCACTCATCTTTGGCCATTTTCCCGTCTTCTTTAAGGTAATATTTTTCCTGACCTTGTTGAATCCATTCGTTTTGCGCTTTCTGACCATCAGACTTGAGATAATACCAAGATTCTTGTTCCTGATTAAATACCCACTGTTCCTTGGCTTTAGCACCACTTTCAGTCACATAGTACTGGCCAACCCACGTTTTCGTAGCTAATTTTCCAGCTTCGTTAAAATAGTAATCCTTACCAGCAACAGTCAACCAGCCATTTTCTGCACGTTGACCATCATCTTTAAGATAAAACCAGTTCTGATGCGTTTGGTCAAAAAGCCATTGCTTGGTTGCTGGTTTCCCGTCTGCTTTGAGGTAGGTCTTTTCTTGCCAAGTTCCCTCTTCTGCTTTTGCTGTCTCCACTACAGTAAAAAAACACCCCAATAAGCTAGCACTTACTAGGGCCACTTTCCATCGTTTCATTTAAATGCTCCAATAACGTTTTCTAAACCCTATTGTAACATAGTTAATCGACGGAAATATTACAAATTGATGAAGATTCTATTTCTTGTTGACGATAAGGAGGACCTAGCTTATCTCAGACTGGCTTTGACTTCCTGACGGAGATTTTCTAGACTGCTAATGCCATATTTATCCATGACTTTTGGTAAATTTTCAATAATATCAGGACAGGCATATGGATTGGTAAAATTGGCTGTTCCAACTCCGATGGCAGAGGCACCAGCCAGATACATTTCTAGCGCTGCTTCAGCAGAATCCACTCCCCCCATTCCAATAATGGGCAGGTCTGTTGTTTGAGCTACTTGTCGGATGAGTTTGAGGGCTACTGGAAAAACTGCTGGACCTGACATTCCACCTGTTCCATTGGCTAGGATTGGTTTTCTAGTTTTGAGGTCAAAGCGCATACCGACTAGAGTATTGATCATGGTTAAGCCACTTGCTCCTGCATCTTCTGCGGCTTTGGCGATGGTGACAACATCCGTTACACTAGGGGTTAACTTGACATAGACTGGCACATCAGAGGCTTCCACAGCCGCTTTTACCACTTCATAAGCCAAGTCAGGATCTTGCCCAATCAAAAGTCCATGATTGCCATGATCCACATTCGGACAAGAGATATTGAGCTCGATAGCTTTTACATTTGCAGCCTTGGAAATTCCTCGAGAAACAGCAGCGTACTCTTGTTTTGAAAAGCCTGCAACATTTGCGATGATGGGAAGCGTAGGATACTCTCTTTCCAGCCAAGGCAACTTTTCAGCTAAAACAGCTTCCAAACCTGGATTTTGCAAACCGATTGCATTGAGCATACCTGCAGGCGTTTCTGCCACCCTAGGAGTTGGATTGCCAAAACGGGGTTCTAGAGTCGTTGCCTTGATCATAATAGAGCCTAAAAGGTCCAAATCATAGTACTTGGCATACTCTTGGCCAAAACCAAAACAGCCTGATGCTGGTATGATGGGGTTTTTCAAATCCAAACCCGGTAGAGAAACTTGTAAACGATTTGTAGTCATGACTTTCTCCTTATAATACAACTGTTCCTGTGCGGAAAACAGGACCATCTTCACAGACGCGTTGGCTGACGGTCTCACTATCTGGTACTTTTAGGACGCAGGCATAGCAGGCCCCCATCCCGCAAGCCATACGAGATTCCAAAGATAGATAGGCTCTTGGGTGGTCATAAAAGGTTTGATTGATATACTTCATCATTCCAGGAGCCCCACATGAGTAAACAGCATCAAATTGACTGTCTAAATCATTGATGACAACAGATACATTTCCCTTAATGCCATAAGAACCATCATCTGTCGTTACAAAGATCTGACCATACTGGGCCAATTCTGTTTCGAGAATCACAGCATCCTTGTTGGCAAAACCGAGGACGGTTACTACTTTCACCCCCCGCGCATGCAATTCCTTGGCTACCTCGAGCAAGGGTGGAACACCAATCCCACCACCAACGAGGAGAACTTTGCTCTGATCGTCAAGGTCAGACAAGTCAAAACCATTTCCCTGAGGTCCCATCACATCAAGACTATCTCCCTGACTTAATGTTGAAAAAATAGCTGTCCCAGCACCTTCAATCCGATAAATGAGGCGACACTGCTTCTTAGCCTTGTCAATAGACGAAATTGAAATAGGGCGACGCAAGAGATGGGCATCATCAGGCACACGCAGATGGAGAAATTGGCCTGCTCGCATGGCTTCAACCATTTCCCCTTCTAGGACTAATTCAAAGATTGCTGGCGCGATTTCCTCCTGTGCAACCACCTTCATGGTTTCCAAACGAATGGCACCCATACGCTTCTTACATGTGGGATTCATGATTTTCCTCCTTAAATTTTAAGGGGACCAGATAAAGAAAAGACCTTGCTAATGCAAGGCCTCAGTTGGGTTAGGCTAGATCTCATGCGCACGCTTAAAAAGTCTCCACAGAGAGTCCCCTTATCCCTTTTATCTGACACCTTGTGAGTCTCTCTGGACTCCCCTTAAAGGTTAAACTTGTATTAGTATACTCTTTCAAAGTAAAAAAGTCAAGTAGAAAACGAACATTCTACTTGACTGTACTGGATTATTTTTCACGAATGACTTCGACCTTGTAACCATCAGGATCCTTGACAAAGTAATAGTTTGGTGGGTTTCCAGGTAGGCCTTTTGGCTCTGTAACCTCATAGCCTTTGTTGCTATGTTCTTGATGAAGTGCCTCAAGGTCAGGTGTACTGAGGGCAATATGGGCGAAGCCGTCTCCTACCACATAAGGGCCGTGGTCATAGTTATAGGTCAATTCCAACTCGTAGTCATCACCATCAAGTCCTAGATAGACAATCGTGAAGGCATAATCTGGAAAATCCTTGCGACGCAACTCTTTAAAACCAAAAGCATCTTGATAGAATGCAATTGATTTTTCAAGGTTTTCTACTCGCAAGCAAGTGTGTAGCATTTTTGAAGCCA
>CAUSPE010000053.1:0-6821 GCA_963533485.1 uncultured Streptococcus sp. | reverse complement strand
AACTGTTTAAAGACAGTGGGAATTGTAGCTGGAATAAAACCTGTCTTTGACGTACGCAGGGTATCATCAATATCAAAAAAGATGATTTTAATCTTCTTTGCCTTGTATTTTAATTTCGCATCCATCTCTCTACCTCTTTTTCATCACTCTTTCCATTATACCATAAAGCTGATGAAATTCCTTTTTTGAAAAAAGATGAAAATCCTATCAAAAAGAGAGCTAGTAAAACTAGCCCTCCCTTTTCATCCTAGAACATCTCTAGAGCAATCATGGTAATCATCGTTGCATCATAGTAGTTGTCTAAAGGTAAATCTTGTGTGAAAATGTATTTATTTTGCTGAAGAAGTTTCAGATAACCTTCTCCCTTGTCAGATGCATAGGTAATCGGTGCCAAGAAACTACCTGCCTGGTATTGATTGAGGGCCGTTCCGTTCAAGTCATAACCAGCATAAATGCGTTGCTCTTTCATAAAGAAATCCATCATCTTTTGAACGAGTTTTTGGCTTCTTTCATCCTGGCTCTGTGACAAGTGATAAGGCAAACGGCAAGCGTTATAAGAGTACGCCCCATCGTATTGAGATTCGATAGTGTTGGCATCAACAAGACGTGCCCCTGACTTCTCAGCCCAAATAAAGTCTGGCAAGAGACCCGTATCAGAATGAGAACTGATTTGCTCCAATTGCCCAAGCATCTTATCCTTAACATCTAACCACTGTTTGTTTCCAGTCAGGTCATAGAAAGATTGGAAATAGTGAGGAAGAGTATCAGACGTCCGCATCAAGTAATAATAATCGGAATCCTTGTTTGCCCAGTTCCCTACTGTTAGGACACCTGTCTCTTCATTATAATTGTATTTAAGGATATCATCCAATATTTTTTTAGCTTGCGCTTGGTATTCCTGTGCTTTATCTGGCCACTGTTTGGCAGCTTCAATCAAAGAATAAGCGATGTAGAGGTCACCATCGGTTGCGTTTTGCTTCTCAACCGTTTCGCTACCATTTGTGATCACTTGCTTCCAAGACATCAACTGCGTTCCCTCAATACGATGATTTTGATAATAGCGATAAAGACTCTCAAAATCTGCTTGACTTGCTTGCCCTTTTTGGGCTGCTAAAACCGTTATGAGCATGCCGTAACTCTGGGCCTCTGATAGAACCGTCGTTTCCTCCGAATCACTCGTCGTACGAACATAAGACTGATCGCCTTTTGTGACAAGAAACTGCTGGCTCCATTGGCTGTAAATTCGATTACGCATCTCAATTTTAGTCCTTCCTCTTGCTAAAAACAAGGCTAAACAAAAGATAGAAAGGATGAGCACAAACCAGACATATTTTAATTTATTCGTTTTCATAGAACCTCCTATCCTGCAAATCGTTTAGTTTTAACCCACTTGGTTTCTTTTCGGCGGAGTACTTTGTCCAGCACGATTGAAGAAATGGAATCAACGGATACAACGATAAACATCTGTGCATAAGAGAAATAGGCTGCCAAGGCCAACCAGATTTGTTTAGTTGTCGCTTGCCCAAATTGACTTGCCAATGCTGTCATAATTTGCATCAGATAGAGACCAATCATGAGAATCCAGTTGAAGAGCATGAGCTGGGCGATGTAGATATTGTCCGCATCAAAAGCAAATGGAACCCTGACATCTGGGAAGAAAAGATTAAGGCAGATTGCTAGCACATTCGCTAGGAAAATCAAATCCGATAGGACAATGGCAAAGTTAAACCAAAAGAAAACACAAGAATAGTTAAAGACTTCTAGTTTAACGCGCCAGTTTGCTCTGCCAAATAAATGCTTAAAGTTCGAGAGAACAACTTCATAATTTCCTTTCGCCCAACGTTTCCGCTGCATATAGTAACTCTTTAAGGTCTCAGGTTCTTGTTGGAAAGCCTCTGAATTATAGGCAAGGGCAATCAATTTACCACTCTGCATGATTTTGAAGGAAATATCGGTATCCTCGGTTAAGGCACCATTTTTCCAACCACCGATACTCTTTACAAAGTCGGTTTGAATGATAAAGTTGGTTCCTGGAATACGCCCAATTTTAAAGAGATGCCACATTCCAACGTGGTGCACGCGCTGAGTAACAACGATTTCTTGGTTGATACAACGAGTCAAGAAATTTTGGTTGGCGTTTCGAGTCTTGTTGCGACCGAAAGATGCCACGTGGCGTTCTGTGTCCTTCATCACTTCTTTGACAAGGAAATAAAGGGCGTTCTTTTCAGGCATGGCATCCGCATCATAGACACAGATGTATTCGCCTATTGCCATCTCCAAAGCATCGTTTAGAACGCCCGCTTTTCCTCCCGTACCAGTACGGTCGATAATGGTTAGATTTCTTCCTGCATATTCAGGCATGGCTTGTACAGACAAACATTCTGCATAGGTGTTATCCGAACAGTTATCCGCAAATAGAAGCAATTCCACACGGTCGTGAGGATAGTTCATATCCAAGATAGCTTTTGCCGTTTGGGCAATAACCACATCCTCATTATGAGCAGGAACAACAATGGTGACCTTCGGATAATAAGGTAGCGGCGAAGTGTCTACACGAAAATCACTGTGTTTAAACCAAAAGTGTACTGCCGAAAAGAGAATTACCAAGCCCCATGCCAGAGAAATCCAAATTGTAAGCAAGGTAAAAATCATTAACATTTGACTAATCATGATTCACCGCCTTAAAATTTTTGTTCACTCGATGGTAAAGAATATTGTATGCAATAAATAGTATGATAAAACAAATGCCAAAGGCGAGACTAAGTCCCAAAGCAATACCAAAAAATAGTTCGGTTAAAGTCATGTTTCCCTCCTAATATTCTACAATTACATCTGTCTCTAGTTGACGTTTGAGATGACTGGCGACATCCGCGTAGTCTTGGTATTTATCTTTATTATCAGAGTTAATCACCAAATAGCCTGTTTGGAACTGAACTCCTTGATTACCATCTTCTCCATGAAAAACTAAACTGCTTAGTTTCTCCTGCAAACCATTAAAGTAAAGTTCCTTCAAAGAATGTTGATTAGTACTCGATAGAACGAGAAAATTACCATCCGAAACGTAATAGAGCTTATCATTGTAACTCAATTCCTGAGCAATTTCCTCTTGAATACGACTGAGCATCTGGTTATGTTCTTTTGGTTTAATCTGGAAGAACAAATCTTCATGTGCCCAATGAATCAATAGAGATTGAACCGTAACATCACTTTGTTCAGTGACCATCGCTTGGTAATCTGCTCGAGCTTCGTCTTCCTGTTCTTGGACCTTTGAGACCACCTTGAAGAAATAATAACGAACTTTAAGTAGAATCCCAATCAAAAGTGGAAAACTGATCAATAAGAAGATCAGTTGAATGATTGGGATATAAACCACACCCGCAACCAAAACGATAAGTCCAAAACCAAATGCTAAGATAAGGGTCCAAGTAAGCAAAAGGTCAGATAATACCAACACTGCAAACAAGGCTAAAGCTAAAAACAAGATTTGTTCTAAAATGATTGCTCGAGCATACAAAAAACAAAGCACCAAAAGAATGACCTCACAAGCAAGCAAAGCCATAAGCCAGTTTTTAAATTGACTCCAATTTTTCATTTTATCTTATTTCCCCCCTTTGAATTCAGATACAGAAGTCGCTGCCCCAAAGTACTGTTGAATGGATTGTACGATTCGTTCAGAGGCTCTTCCATCTCCATAAGGATTTGGTGCCTGAGACATTTGTCTATAAAGAGTTTCATCTGTTAAGAGTGCTGCCATTGCTTCTTTCACACGTACTGGATCCGTACCAACTAGCTTCAAAGTACCTGCTCTTACTCCTTCTGGACGTTCCGTCGTGTCACGAAGGACAAGGACAGGTTTGCCGAGAGAAGGCGCCTCTTCTTGAACACCTCCAGAGTCAGTCATGATAAAATAGCTTCTTGAAGCCAAATTATGAAAATCAAGTACATCTAAAGGCTCAATCAAGTGAATACGATCGTGACCAGCTAAGATATCGTTTGCTGCTTCTTGCACGGCAGGGCTAAGGTGAACAGGATAAACAACTTCAATTTCCTGATGAAGATCGACCATCTCACGTAAAGCTACAAAGACATTTCTCATTGGTTGACCTTGATTCTCACGACGGTGCATGGTTACCAATACAAGTTTCTTATCTGGATCCAATTGATCCAGAACTTTATGATAGTAATCCGATTGAACGGTTAGTTTCAAGGCATCAATGGCTGTATTTCCCGTAATGACAATAGCAGACTC
The DNA here is from genome assembly GCA_963533485.1 of uncultured Streptococcus sp. Classification (GTDB taxonomy): domain Bacteria; phylum Bacillota; class Bacilli; order Lactobacillales; family Streptococcaceae; genus Streptococcus. The sequence goes on along the minus strand of CAUSPE010000053.1, from coordinate 2,572 downwards.
AGGGTGATTTTCCTTGAGGAGATTTTCTTTACTCTCACTAGTTGGAGCAAAATAAAGATCCGCTAGGTTATCTGTCATCTGACGATTCATTTCTTCTGGGAAAGGAGAATACTTATCAAAGGTCCTTAGACCAGCTTCTACGTGGCCGATACGTACCTGATTATAGAAAGCAACTAAACTTGCTGCAAAAGTTGTCGTTGTATCTCCATGAACAAGAATTATATCTGGAAGTTCTTGCTTAACAACTGGATCAAACTTTTCTAAAATTTTTCCAGTAATGTCTAAGAGGGATTGATTTTTCCCCATAATATCCAGGTCATAATGTGGCTCGATGCTAAAAGTTTCAAGAACTTGATCTAGCATTTGGCGATGCTGAGCTGTCACAACTGTGATCGTCTCAATGCTGTCACTATGTTTTTGCAATTCTAACACTAAAGGGGCCATTTTAATAGCTTCTGGTCGTGTTCCAAAAACAACCATCACTTTCAGTTTCTTCATTACGCTATCCTTCTACTATAATAAAATTTGACACATCAGATTAATCTTTATATCGAATTATTGCGCAAATCAATTAATTTGATTATCTTAATTATTTTACCGTCAATTAATTTATATGTCAAATTTTTTCCAAATTATATTATTGCATTTAATTTAATTTTAACAATTTGTAACCTTTTTGTAACAATTTTATTTACAACCTTTAAGAAGCCTTATTTTAGGAAAATTTAAGACTTTTCAAAAGAATCCGTATTTTAAAAAACTAAACCTTATATGTTTTTTTCGATATTTATTTTTATCTTGATAATTCAAACAATTATATTTTACCACTTTGAGGAATAAATCAAACAATTTCAAACAAAAAAATCCCTTTTTCGAATGAAAAAGGGACTGTGATTGTTTACTATATTTAAAATTTAAACCTTATAAAATCTGTCTTAAAACAAATTTTTCGACAGATACAAGACCAATTCTCCGATATCTTCACAAACCGCATTCATGGCCGGTTGATAGTTCTGATACCAAACACCCGTCCCATCTGGAATATAGCCTCGTTTGATGTACAATCTCTGGGCAGGTCCATACCCTGAATGGAGCCCAACACCAAGGGTCACCTTATCCGATATGAGCCTAACTCGTTTTTCTGCTTCTTCCAGCAAGAGATTTCCAATACCTTGATTTTGAAAAGGTTCAAAGACATTGAAATCTGAGAGTTCTGGATAGATTTCTGCAAAAGGCCCCTGCTTAGCGCAGGGCAAAATTGTGATATAACCCGCTAAAGCACCCTCAACCTCTGCAACTAAGACTTCTCTCTCCCCACATTCTTGTTCAAGAAAATATCTAGCCAAAAATTCTTCTCTACCCGGCCAACCTTGGCTGATAAATCCTCGAGATAGTTCTTTTATGTCAGATTCTTGCATTTTTCTAATTGAACATGTCGTCTTCATAAGCTGCTCCTTTATAGCTTTCTCCTACCATTATAGCACGATAATAAAGATTAAAAGAAAAAACCTAGTAAGACAAAAGAATCTTACTAGGTCAACAGGGAATCCTTTCTAACAAAGTCCTATAAAAATCTGAAAAAGAGGTCCCCCGGACCTCAACTCGCTCTCTCATTTCAAGGCTCGTGAAAAAAAGACCCGTAAGGGTCTTTTCTTTAATCTTCGTTTACGAAAGGCATCAAAGCCATTACGCGAGCGCGTTTGATAGCTGTTGTTACTTTACGTTGGTTTTTAGCTGAAGTTCCTGTTACACGACGAGGAAGGATTTTCCCACGTTCTGAAACGAAACGGCTAAGAAGCTCAGTATCTTTGTAATCAACATATTCAATTTTGTTTGCTGCGATGTAATCAACTTTTTTACGGCGTTTGAATCCGCCACGACGTTGTTGAGCCATGTTTTTTCTCCTTTATAGTATTAATTGTCCATTAGAATGGTAAATCATCATCTGAAATGTCCAATGGATTGGTTGCTCCGAATGGATTTTCAGAACGTGAAAAGTCTGGTACTGGATTTGCAGGTGCTGATTGGCCAGCAGTTGGTGCAGAATAAGCTCCACCTGAATGTCCTTCGCGCACTCCGCGGCTTTCCAACATTTGGAAATTCTCAGCCACGACTTCTGTTACGTAGACACGTTGTCCTTGCTGGTTATCGTAACTACGAGTCTGGATACGACCTGTGATCCCGATAAGAGAGCCTTTTTTAGCCCAGTTAGCAAGATTTTCAGCCTGTTGGCGCCACATAACGACATTGATAAAATCAGCCTCACGTTCGCCATTTTGACTCTTAAATGTACGGTTTACTGCAAGAGTAAAAGTCGCAACTGCTACATTTGATGGGGTATAACGCAACTCAGCGTCACGTGTCATACGCCCTACAAGTACAACATTGTTAATCATAATTTACCTTCTTACGCGTCAAGTTTGACGATCATGTGACGAAGAATGTCAGCGTTGATTTTTGAAAGACGGTCAAACTCTTTAAGAGCTGCGTCGTCGTTTGCTTCAACGTTAACGATGTGGTAAAGTCCTTCACGGAAATCTTGGATTTCGTATGCAAGACGACGTTTTTCCCA
>CAUSPE010000052.1:0-7213 GCA_963533485.1 uncultured Streptococcus sp. | reverse complement strand
AGACGTCATTGCTAAGGCAGAGAAAATGGGATTTTAAGAGGTGATCTATGGCTCATTTAACTGTCCAGATCGTGACACCAGATGGCCTCGTCTATGATCACCATGCCAGCTTTGTATCGGTACGAACTCTGGATGGTGAGATGGGGATCTTGCCACGACATGAAAATATGATTGCGGTTTTAGCGGTTGATGAAGTAAAGGTAAAACGTATCGATGATGATACTCATGTGAACTGGATTGCAGTGAACGGTGGAATTATCGAGATTGCTAATGATATCATTACCATTGTAGCAGACTCAGCAGAGCGTGCTCGTGATATTGATATCAGTCGGGCAGAACGTGCGAAACTTCGCGCTGAACGAGAAATCGAAGAAGCCCATGACAAGCACTTGATTGACCAAGAACGTCGCGCAAAAATCGCATTGCAACGTGCTATCAACCGTATCAATGTCGGAAATAGACTATAAAAAAATGAACTTGAAACTCAAGTTCATTTTTTTTAATGTGGGAAGTTGATGCAGACTGCTTCAGGGACATGGAAGTCGTTAGAAAGCTCTGCAAGACGACCACTTTTAGGATTGCGCTTAAAGACGGTTGCGTTATCAGAATCTTGATGAACAGCAATGAGAAACTCTTGATCAGGAGTTAGGTCGAAATCACGTGGATTTTTACCATGACTTGGTACAATCTCTAATAATTCCAAGCTACCATCAGCGAGGATTGTATAGACTGCAATGGAATCATGACCTCGGTTGGATGCATAGAGGTATTTACCATCTTTTGAAAGACGAATGGCAGCAGTAGCATTAAAGCCTTCGTATCCATCTGGTAAGGTTGAAATAACTTGCATGCGTTCAAATTCACCAACCCCATCATAAATCAAGACCTCTATAGTGCTATTAAGTTCGCAGATGAGATAGGCAATCTTATAGTGTTGGTGGAAAACGATGTGGCGTGCACCTGCCCCAGCTTGGCTGTGATAAGTGTAGAGTTTATTTAGTTTTCCTTCTGGACTAACATCATAGGTTGTTACCTCATCTGTTCCTAAATCACAGGTGACGAGGTACTGGTCAGGTGTTAGATCCGTAAAGTGTACATGTGGGGAAGTTTGGTTTTCATGAGGTCCTTGTCCACTATGCTGATCTAGATCTGTTTGGATGAGGCTACCATCTGTTTGACGTTTATAAACCAGAACTTGTCCTTTATGATAGTTGGCTCCATAAACGAGACTACGCTTTTCATCCACTGCCACATAGCAATGAGGAGCGCCTTCTTCAACCACATGATTTAGCAAAGTGCCATCTGTCTTATATGCAGCGATTCCACCTAAGCCATCCTGGCTCCCTACAGTGTATAAGTGTTGCTGTTGGTCAAAGGCAAGGTAGGTTGGACTTGGTTCAGCAGCAAAGAGTTCAAGATTTTCAAGCTGGCCTGTTTCTGTATCAAAATCTGCCTTGTAAATCCCTTTAGATAAGCGACGAGTGTAAGTTCCAAAATAAACAGTTTCTTTCATGTCCATACCTCTTAATAATGATAAGTTCATTATACCACAAAATGGCAGTCATGAAGCACTAGATTCATTCATGTAAGCACTTTAAAAAAGAGTTATTTTAGTCTAAAAATGGTATAATGAGAGAATGACAGAAAGGATGTATTTATGGAACATAAAGAGAAACATTTTAGCCTATCTTGGTTTTTTAAGTGGTTTTTAGATAATAAAGCCATCACTGTATTTTTAGTAACCTTGTTACTGGGGCTAAATATTTTTATTCTAAGTAAGATTAGTTTTATCTTTTTACCGGTATTGGACTTTTTAGGGGTTGTCATGTTGCCAGTTATTTTATCTGGTTTACTTTATTACCTCCTCAATCCGATTGTGGACTGGATGGAGAAGCACAAGATCAATCGTGTTCTTGCCATTAGTATTGTATTTGTCATTATCGGACTCTTTATCATTTGGGGGCTGGCAGTCGCAATTCCTAATCTGCAGCGCCAAGTCTTAAATTTTGCGAAGAATGTGCCGACATACCTGGAAGATGCTGATAAGGTGATCAATGACCTTGTAACCAAACGCTTGCCAGATGATTTTAGACCACAGTTGGAGCAGGTTCTTTCCAATGTTTCTAGTGAGGCGACCATGTGGGCCAGCAAAATATCTTCTCAAGCTGTTAACTGGGTTAGCGCCTTTATCAGTAGCGTTTCCCAGGTCATTGTAGCGGTTATTATCGTACCCTTCATGCTCTTTTATCTCTTGCGCGATGGAAAAGGTCTACGAGACTATTTGACTAAGTTTATCCCAACCAAGTTAAAAGAACCTGTGGGTGAAATCCTATCAGATGTCAATAAACAGCTGTCAAACTATGTTAGAGGACAAGTTACAGTAGCTATTATTGTAGCTATCATGTTTATTATCTTCTTTAAGATTATCGGTTTACGCTACGCTGTCACTCTAGGTGTAACGGCTGGTATCCTCAATCTAGTACCTTACCTGGGTAGTTTTCTAGCGATGTTGCCTGCTCTGGTTTTGGGCTTGATTGCAGGACCTGTGATGCTTTTGAAAGTGATTATTGTCTTTATTGTTGAACAAACGATTGAAGGTCGCTTTGTTTCTCCGCTTATTTTAGGTAGTCAGCTAAACATCCATCCGATCAATGTCCTCTTTGTTCTCCTAACTTCAGGATCCATGTTTGGTATTTGGGGAGTCTTGCTGGGAATTCCTGTCTATGCTTCTGCCAAGGTCGTTATCTCAGCTATCTTTAACTGGTATAAGAAAGTCAGCGGTTTGTATGAAGAAGAAGGGGAGGAAATCAAGAGTGAACAATAGTCAACGCATGCTCCAGGCTTTGGATGAACAGGATTTAACCAAAGCGGATCAGTTTTTTCACAAAGCCCTCGAAACAGATTCAAGTGAAGTTCTCTATGAACTAGCAAGCTATCTTGAGGGAATTGGCTTTTATCCTCAAGCAAAAGAAATTTACCAAAAAATCGTTACAGAATTTCCAGAAGTAAATCTGAACTTAGCAGCAATTGCTAGCGAGGATGGACAGGTAGAAGAAGCCTTTGCCTATCTAGAGGAAATTACACCTGAAAGTGACTGGTATGTATCGGCTTTGGCTTTGAAGGCCGACCTCTATCAGTTGGAAGGATTGACAGATGTAGCGCGTGAAAAGTTACTGGAAGCCTTAAATTACTCAGATGATACCTTATTAGTTTTTGGATTGGCTGAGTTGGATAGTGAGTTAGGAAATTATCAGGAAGCTATTCAGGGTTATGCTCAATTAGACAATCGCTCCATCTATGAGCAAACGGGTGTCTCAACCTATCAACGAATTGGTTACGCTTATGCCCAGTTAGGCAAGTTTGAAGCTGCAACTGAATTCTTAGAAAAAGCTATAGAACTAGAATACGATGACCAAACTGCCTTCGAACTGGCTAGTCTTTACTTTGATCAAGAAGAGTATCAAAAATCTGTTCTTTACTTTAAGCAGATTGATACCATTTCACCTGATTTTGAAGGATATGAGTATGGTTATAGTCAAGCCTTGCATAAGGAACATCAGGTGGAAGAGGCCCTTCGTATCGCTAAACAAGGTTTGGAGAAAAATCCATTTGAAACTCGGCTCTTACTAGCTGCTTCACAGTTTTCGTATGAATTGCATGATCCTAGTGGTGCTGAGCAGTTTCTCCTTACTGCCAAAGAAGATGCAGAGGATACAGAAGAAATTTTCCTTCGCCTTGCAACCATTTATATGGAACAAGAGCGGTTTGAGGACATTATCGCTCTCCAAAGTCAAGAACCTGAAAATCTCTTGACCAAGTGGATGATTGCCCGTTCTTATCAGGAAATTGAGGATTTAGATAAGGCCTATGAGCTCTATCAGGAACTATCGCTTGATCTCAAGGATAATCCTGAATTTCTGGAGCAGTATACTTATCTTTTGCGTGAATTGGGGTATTTTGAAGAAGCCAAAGTGCAAGCTGAAGCTTATTTAAAACTCATTCCAGATGATGTTCAGATGCAAGAACTCTTAGAAACACTTTAAGGATTTCTGATTTTTGTAAAATCTTGTTAACAGAAACGAATGACTTTAAATGAATGATTTGAAAGACCTCATAGGTCTTTTTTTTTACTAATATAATATAAATGTTAGAATTTCTTATAGCTAATTTAGATGAAGTTTTGAACGATGAAAGCCTGCTACACCCTATAAAATAAGAGTTTAAAGGTATGATTTGAACATCGAACTACTATGAAATACTTGACAAATTTATATAAGAATATATAATAATAAATAGGGGAATCTATCCCCAAAAATAAAGGAGGCAAATGTTGTGAAAAAGATTAATAAAAAACTTTCTCATGCATTCATGGCGCTATTGTTAGTAGCTTCAGTATTTATCCCAGTACTAAGAACTAGCAATGTGGTTAAAGCTGCTGAACTACCATCTAGTAGCTATACGCTAACGACAGTACCGACAATTAACAATAATAAGTTAGTTGACGGTGCAGAGTATGGTGAAGGGAAATTTTACCTTCAAACCACTTACAAATTCGACAACTCAACAACGTTGAAGAATGGTGACTTTATGGTTTATAAAGTTCCAAATGAATTCAAAATTGAATCAGATTCAACTACTGAAATCTTTGGTAACGATGGAGTCACTAAGGTTGCTGAATTAACGACAAATAAGTCTGCAAATACAGCGACTGTAACGGTAAGTAACGAAGATTATTTTGCTAACTTACCTGAAGAGAAACAAATTTCGGCCTTATTTACTGTTGTATGGGCTGATAATGTTGAACTCAATAAATCTTATCCAATCGACATTCCTGGAGCAGGAGTATACAATTTGACTCGTATTGTTCCAGATGAGGATCCAACAGGATTTACTAAATGGGGAGTTCAAGATACGAACGATCCAAATTATATTAATTGGTATATTCGCGTAAACAAATATGCTAATCCTTATGAAGGTGTTTCGATTCAAGATACAATCCCTGAAGGACAAGTATTAGCTAGTGAGATTACAGGTTACTACTTTACTGAATGGGGTAAGGATGAGCATCATCCTCTTTTGAATCCAAGTCACATTGTTGTTCAAGATTCTAATCACTTCACTATTACTCCAAATGGTAATGGTGATCTAACCAACCAAGGTTTGTATGTAGTTTATAAGACTCGTATCACCGCACCAGTTGATAATACAACAAAGAAAGCTTTCAATAACGTTAAAATTACGACTTCAACTGAAAACTTTGATGTAGAAGGTTTTGCACCATTAACTACAACTGAAGGTATTAGTTCAGGTTCACGCTCTACAGAAGTTTCATTTGAGGTTTCTAAGCAGTTAAAAGGAAAAGACTTAGCTGCTGAAGAATTTAGCTTCCAACTACTTGATCCAAACGGATCAGTTGTTGAAACTGTTAAGAATGATAAAGATAGCAAAGTGAAATTTAAAGCCGTTAAATTCTCTACAGTGGGTACTTATAAGTATCAAATCAAAGAAGTTAATGATCAAAAACCAGGTTTTGCTTACGATGATAAGACTATTAACGCAGAAGTTACTGTAACAGATGTTTATGGTGAGAAGTTTGCAAGTGTTAAATATGACAATAAAGTTTTTGTAAATTCGTATTCTGTTAAATCTGCAACAACTTCAATTACTGCTATAAAAGTCCTAAATGGTAAAACTCTTGAGGCAGATAAATATGAATTTGAATTGAAAGAAGGCGACAAACTTGTAGCTACAGCTAAGAATGCTGCAGACGGAACAGTTGCTTTCCCAGCGATTGAATACACTGCTGCAGGAACTTACACATACACGATCACTGAAAAAGATGGTGGTGAAACTGGTGTAACTTATGATAAAAATGCTTATACAGTAACAGTAAAAGTTGCAGACAATGGTCAAGGTCAACTTGTAGCAACAGTTACAGGTAATAATCCAACCTTCACAAATACTTATGCTGCTGAGACTCCGGGATCTTCTGATAACAAACCTAAACAACCAGAAGAAAATAAAGAACTACCAAATACTGGTACATCTGAAATGACTATGTTGCTTACTGTTGTAGGAGTAGTACTTGCATTTGGTTCCATTCTCTTATTCCGTTTCAAAAAAGTTAAATAATCTAGTTGAAAAATCTTGATGCCTTTGCAATGGCATTATCATCAAAGAGCCACTTGTATGGATAGTAGAAATGATACTATTCTTATAAAGTGGTTCTTTTTATATCTCTAGAGATATGAAGTGGATGTGAGTAAACAGAGTTCTATATCACTGAAATATTTACAGATATTTGATAAAAAAATTTGATCATTCTTCTCTCAGAATTAGAAGTTAAACCTAAATTCTCGTCTAGAATCCTTATAATTCTTCGAATTCTGTAAGATGATAATTCGCTCTTATTTCATAGATAAAGGTGTATAGTTCAAGAATTTTAGAATTTTTTTACATATTTTGCTTGCTAAATTGTTTATTTATGCTATAATAGGAACAATAATTTTTAGGAGGTGCAGTATGTCTTATATGTTTGAGATATTACCAAGTTTTTTGAACGGTGCAAGTATGACTCTTCAAGTCTTTGCTCTGGTCTTGATCTTTTCAATTCCTTTAGGTATTGTTGTTGCCTTTGCTTTGCAAGTCCGTTGGAAACCCCTCCATTATCTGATTGACCTTTATATTTGGGTGATGCGAGGGACTCCCTTGCTCTTGCAATTAATCTTTATTTACTATGTTCTCCCTAGCATTGGGATACGTTTAGATCGTTTGCCTGCTGCTGTGATCGCTTTTGTATTGAACTATGCAGCCTACTTTGCTGAAATCTTTCGTGGTGGGATTGAAACCATTCCTAAAGGTCAATATGAGGCTGCTAAGGTCTTGAAGTTTAGTCCATTTGACACAGTGCGCTATATTATTTTGCCTCAGGTTACAAAGATTGTCTTACCGAGCGTCTTTAATGAAATCATGAGTTTGGTCAAGGATACTTCATTGGTTTATGCCCTTGGGATTTCAGATTTGATTTTGGCAAGTCGGACAGCAGCCAATCGAGATGCCAGCCTTGTGCCTATGTTTTTAGCTGGGGCGATTTATTTGATCATGATTGGTCTTGTAACCATTGTAGCGAAAAAACTTGAGAAGAAGTACAGCTATTACAGATAGGAGGATTGCTATGTTAGAATTACGAAATATCAACAAGGCCTTTGGTGGC
>CAUSPE010000051.1:0-7292 GCA_963533485.1 uncultured Streptococcus sp. | reverse complement strand
CCCTCTCGAAGAAAGCTTAGCTGACGTGGTAGATTGGTACCGCAAGCACGGCTATCTATCATAAGATTAAAAGTATCCAGGGCAGGCATTTCAAAAATATGGAATCCGAATACTTTTAGACTAAATCACTCTTACATTTTCTTATCTCCACCTTTTACTATTCCCTTATTTTATGGTATAATCATTATAATTTTAACGAATCAGGATTAATCTACTACTCAGAATTAAATAAAAGAAAACAGCTAATCAGCTGTTGTTTTCTGCAGGTTAATCATGAAAATATGAAAGGAAATGTAATGATTTACAAAGTTTTTTATCAAGAAACAAAAGAACGTAGCCCACGTCGTGAAACAACACGCTCACTTTACCTAGACATCGATGCCAACTCAGAACTTGAGGGCCGTATCGCTGCTCGCCAACTTGTCGAAGAAAACCGCCCAGAGTACAATATCGAGTATATCGAACTCTTGTCTGACAAATTGCTAGATTACGAAAAAGAAACTGGCGCCTTCGAAATTACGGAGTTCTAATATGGCCTATACTCTTAAACCTGAAGAAGTCGGCGTTTTTGCCATCGGTGGTCTGGGAGAAATCGGGAAAAATACATACGGAATTGAATACCAAGACGAGATTATCATCGTCGATGCTGGGATTAAATTCCCAGAAGATGACTTGCTGGGTATCGACTATGTCATTCCTGATTACTCTTACATCGTGGACAATATCGACCGCGTCAAGGCTGTTTTGATTACACACGGACACGAGGACCACATCGGTGGGATTCCTTTCCTGCTCAAGCAAGCAAATGTCCCTATCTATGCTGGACCACTTGCCTTGGCTTTGATCCGTGGAAAACTCGAAGAACACGGCCTCTTGCGCAACGCCAAACTTTACGAAATCAACCACAACACTGAGTTGACCTTTAAAAATCTCAAGGCAACTTTCTTTAGAACGACTCACTCTATTCCAGAGCCTTTGGGGATTGTCATTCATACTCCTCAAGGTAAAATCGTCTGTACGGGTGACTTTAAGTTTGACTTTACTCCAGTTGGGGAACCAGCGGACTTGCACCGAATGGCATCCCTTGGTGAAGAAGGCGTGCTCTGCCTCCTCTCTGACTCGACAAATGCGGAAGTACCAACCTTTACCAACTCTGAAAAAGTCGTTGGTCAGTCCATTATGAAGATTATCCAAGGCATTGAAGGACGTATCATCTTTGCATCCTTTGCCTCAAATATCTTCCGTCTCCAGCAAGCAACAGATGCCGCTGTTAAGACTGGACGCAAGATTGCGGTCTTTGGTCGTTCTATGGAAAAGGCCATTGTCAACGGTATCGAGCTTGGCTACATCAAAGCTCCTAAGGGAACCTTTATCGAGCCAAATGAAATCAAAGACTACCCTGCAGGCGAGGTTCTGATCCTCTGTACAGGTAGTCAAGGCGAGCCGATGGCAGCCCTCTCTCGTATCGCTAACGGAACCCACCGTCAGGTGCAACTCCAACCCGGCGATACCGTTATCTTCTCTTCAAGTCCAATCCCTGGAAATACTACTAGCGTTAACAAGCTGATTAACATCATTTCTGAAGCTGGTGTCGAAGTTATCCACGGTAAGGTTAACAATATCCATACATCTGGACACGGTGGTCAGCAAGAGCAAAAACTCATGCTCCGCTTGATTAAGCCAAAATACTTCATGCCTGTCCACGGTGAATACCGCATGCAAAAAGTCCACGCTGGACTAGCGGTGGATACTGGTGTCGAGAAGGACAATATCTTTATCATGAGCAATGGTGATGTGCTTGCCCTTACTGCTAACTCTGCCCGTATCGCAGGCCATTTCAACGCCCAAGACATCTATGTTGATGGAAATCGTATCGGTGAAATCGGCGCTGCTGTCCTCAAAGATCGTCGTGATCTATCCGAAGACGGTGTCGTTCTAGCAGTCGCAACTGTTGACTTCAAGTCTAAAATGATCTTGTCTGGTCCTGATATCCTCAGCCGAGGCTTTGTCTACATGAGAGAATCTGGAGACTTGATTCGCCAAAGCCAGCGCATCCTCTTCAATGCTATTCGTATCGCACTGAAGAACAAAGATGCTAGCGTGCAATCTGTCAATGGCGCCATTGTCAACGCCATCCGCCCTTTCCTCTATGAAAATACAGAACGTGAACCGATTATCATCCCGATGATCCTCACACCAGATGAAGAAGAATAAATCAACAAAACAGCCCCGTCTTCGGAGCTGTTTTTTCTATGCTTTCTTTTGAGATTGAAACTCAATAAAAATCGAAATCAGACTAGAAGGCTAGGCGAAAGCATAACTTGAGTTAGGTGAGCCGAAGCCGACGACGTATCATTTTGATTTTTGAAGAGTTTTAGAAATACTACGATTTTTACCTTCAAGATACACCATCAAAATAGAAATATCTGCTGGGTTTACTCCCGAAATACGGCTGGCTTGGCCGATGGTTTCTGGATTGATGAGTTTGAACTTCTGACGGGCTTCTGTTGCGATCGAGTCAATATCATCCCAGTCGATATTGGCTGGAATGCGTTTTTCTTCCATGCGTTTCATCTTGGCAACCTGATCCATGGCTTTGGAAATATAGCCTTCGTACTTGATCTCTGTTTCAATCAATTCGATAATCTTGTCATCCAAGTCCTCTGCAGCTGGCCCGATGAAGGCCACCACATCTTGGTAAGAAACTTCTGGACGGCGAAGGAATTCTTTGGCTGTCACCGCATCTGTCAACGGCTTGAAGCCCATTTCCTCAACCTTAGCATTGGTTTCTTTGACTGGCTTGAGTTTGATACTGTCTAGGCGCTTCATCTCATTATCAAATTGATTTTTCTTGATTTCAAAGTGGGCCCAACGTTCATCATCCACAAGTCCAATCTCGCGTCCCATCTCTGTCAAACGCATATCGGCATTATCATGACGGAGGATGAGGCGGTATTCGGCTCGACTGGTCAAGAGACGGTAGGGTTCAATGGTTCCCTTGGTCACCAAGTCATCAATCATCACCCCAATATAACCGTCGCTGCGCTTCAAAATCAACTCAGGCTTGCCTTGGATTTTCAGAGCCGCATTGATACCCGCGATAATCCCTTGGCCAGCAGCTTCTTCGTAACCTGACGTTCCATTTGTCTGACCAGCTGTGAAAAGTCCTGAGATTTTCTTTGTTTCCAAAGTCGCACGCAACTGGTGTGGCAAGACCATGTCGTACTCAATGGCATAACCAGTTCGCATCATCTCTGCATTTTCTAAACCTTTGATGGAATGAACCAGCTCACGTTGGACATCCTCAGGCAGACTGGTTGAAAGGCCTTGAACATAAACTTCCTCTGTATTGCGCCCTTCTGGCTCAAGGAAAAGTTGGTGGCGTTCCTTGTCCGCAAAGCGCACAATCTTGTCCTCAATTGACGGACAGTAACGAGGTCCCACTCCCTTAACTACACCTGTGAACATAGGCGCACGGTGGAGGTTGTTTTGGATAATCTCATGACTGGTACCATTAGTGTAGGTCAACCAGCATGGCACTTGATCCTTAACATAGTCCTCATCACGTGAGGTATATGAGAAGTGATTAGGTGCTTCGTCTCCTGGTTGGATTTCTGTCACATCGTAATTGATAGAAGAAGCCTTGACACGTGGAGGGGTTCCTGTCTTGAAACGACCGATTTCGAGGCCCAGTTCCTTTAGATTGTCAGCTAGGTTAATCGAAGCCAGACTGTGGTTAGGACCTGACGAATACTTGAGGTCTCCGATGATGATTTCCCCACGGAGGGCAGTCCCTGTCGTCACGATAACAGCCTTGGCAGCATACTCTTGATGGGTCGCTGTACGAACACCGACAACCTTGCCATCTTCCACCAAAATCTCATCAATCATGGTTTGACGAAGGGTGAGATTGTCTTGATTTTCAACTGTCTTGCGCATCTCCTTAGAGTAAAGTTCCTTGTCAGCCTGCGCACGAAGGGCACGAACGGCTGGCCCCTTCCCTGTGTTAAGCATCTTCATCTGTATGTAAGTCTTGTCAATGGTCTTGGCCATTTCCCCACCAAGTGCATCGACTTCACGTACGACAATCCCCTTCGCAGAACCACCGATCGAAGGGTTACAAGGCATGAAAGCAAGCATTTCGATGTTGATGGTCGCAAGCAAAACCTTACAGCCCATACGGCTGGCTGCTAGAGATGCTTCCACCCCCGCGTGCCCCGCACCAATTACAATAATATCGTATTCTTCCGTAAAATTATAAGTCATTTCTTAACCTTTCAAAAATTTCTCGTAAATAAGGAACTAACTTCTCCTCCTCTAGAGCTTGATCCATAGTAACCCATTTAAAGTGCGTATGCTCTTCAGGATCTAATCTGATAATTGGCTTCTCCCCAACCCACTCTGCTTTATAAACTAAGCGAGTAAAAACCGTATCCTTAGAGGTATCCAGTTGACTATCTTCGTGAAGAAGTTTGAGCGAACTGCTATCTAGCCTAACTCCCGCTTCTTCAATGCATTCTCTAAGAGCACCATCTCGCGGAAGTTCACCCTTTTCAACCCCGCCACCAGGAATATCCCAGTAAGTTGGATAAACGTTGGGTTCTCCTCTTTTAGTTTCCGAACGCTGAATGAGCAAATAATCACCACCACTATGAACAAGTACATGGGCAATAAGCTTAACCATCATTTTCTCTCCTATTTCTCAAGATGAATGTGTCTTAGTTGGCCGTCCCAAGTTGGTAGGGATGTTTTCAAAAAGGCTGGAACTAACTGGATATTCTGGAGCTGATCCAAGTTGATCCACTCACAGGGCTGCCTTTTCTCATCCTCCTGCATGGTCAATGGAGCTTCTTCAAGCAAATTCACCAGGTAATGAAACTCGATGTTGTGATAGGAAACACCGTCTTGTTCAAAACGATTTTCAACCACAAAAGCTAGCTGTCCAGCTTGAGCTCGGACACCTAATTCTTCCCTCACTTCACGAACTACCGCGTCTTCCGTGCTTTCATTAACTTGAATCGCACCGCCAATAGTGTAATACTTGCCCTTATCTTTGGTAACCAGGAGCTTGCCATTTTGGAGAATCAAGGCTGTCGCCCGAACACCAAAGACCGTGTTCCCCACTTTGGTCCGAAAGTCTTGTTGAGTCATTTTTATCCTTTCCCTTAAACGACACAAAAACAGTCAAAACTCCAAAGAAGTGCAGGACAAAAAAGCCTGCAACATCCATGAGCTTTGACCATCATTTCTATTGCTTTTATTATTGTAGCAAATTGAGAAAATTTGTCAATCTAAATGTACTGACAAACTTGTCCATCTCGATAAGCATTGTCAATCAGGCCACCACCTAGGCACTCTTCACCATCGTAAAAGACAACTGCCTGTCCTGGTGTGATCGCGCGCTGTGGTTCTGCAAAGATAACCTCTGCCTTGTCTCCTTTGACATGGACTGTCACCTTAGAATCAGGCTGACGGTAGCGGAATTTAGCCGTACATTCAAGCGTAAATTCCTCTGGCATGTCACGAGTAAAGTGGACTTGACTGGCTTCTAGGCTGGTTGACATAAGCGAATCATGGTAGAAACCTTGGCCGACATAGAGGATGTTCTTGCTTAGGTCTTTTCCAACAACGAACCAAGGAGCATTGTCACCGCCGTGTTGCCCACCGATACCGAGTCCGCCACGCTGACCAATCGTATAATACATAAGTCCTGCATGCTCGCCCATATCGCGACCATCCACAGTCATCATGCGACCAGGCTGAGCTGGCAGGTAGTTGCTGAGAAAGTTTTTAAAGTTCTTTTCTCCGATAAAGCAAATCCCTGTCGAGTCTTTCTTCTTAGCAGTCGCAAGGCCTGCTTCTTCTGCTAGTCTGCGAACTTCAGGCTTTTCCAAATGTCCCAATGGGAACATGGTTTTTTGGAGTTGTTCTTGCGAAAGTTGGCTGAGGAAATAGGTCTGGTCCTTGCCATTGTCCACGCCACGAAGCATGTGAACGATGCCATCCTCATCACGCGCCACTCGAGCATAATGCCCAGTCGCTACATAGTCTGCCCCCAAGGTCATGGCATAGTCCAAAAAGGCCTTGAACTTGATTTCCTTGTTGCACATAACATCTGGATTTGGCGTGCGTCCTGCACGGTATTCCGCTAGGAAATACTCAAAAACGCGGTCCCAGTACTCTTTTTCAAAATTGACAGAGTAGTAGGGAATGCCGATCTGGTCTGCCACCGCAGCCACATCCTTGTAATCTTCGGTCGCCGTACAGACGCCGTTTTCATCTGTGTCATCCCAGTTCTTCATGAAGATACCGATCACATCGTAGCCCTGCTCCTTGAGCAAGAGAGCCGTCACCGACGAATCAACACCACCACTCATCCCCACGACAACACGTGTTTTAGAGTTATCACTCATGGTAAGTCTCCCATCTATTCGTTTATTCATACCCTCAAAATTCTATTTACTAAGACTTTCAATAGAATTTCTTCGAGTATAGTCTTTTCGTTTGCTTTTAGGAGTAAAATGAAAATATGATAGGCAACGAGTCGCAGGCATAACTCGAGTTAGGTAAGACGAGTTAACGACGTAATAAAAGATAAACGAAATGACTAGTTCACGATTGAAGGTCGTGTGTGCTTCAACGATTGAAGGTCGCTTGAGCAGTATTCATTATAACACGCTTGGTTGGAGAAGACAAGAAAGAGGCTGATAAATCATCTCAACCTCTCTTTCTTACTTTACAAACGAATCAATTTCCCCCTTTAAGTTCTTTCTTCGCTTGTTCTATCTGGTATTTCACTTGCTCAAAGCCGGTTCCTCCTAAGGAATTCCGTCTCTGAACAGCGGTTTCTGGGCGCAAGTAGATATAAATATCCTCTTCAATCAAGGGATGGTAGACTTGCAACTCCTCCAAATCCCAATCTTGGATATTTTTACCATGCTTGATAGAGTCTAGAACCAATTTCCCTACTATTTCATGCGCTTCTCTAAAAGGGAGGCCTTTTTCAGCCAAATAGTCTGCCAGTTCGGTCGCATTCGAAAAATCATTCTCTGTGGATTGCTGCATTTTGGCCTGATTAACCTGCATGCTCGATAGCATACCTGCCAGCACATCCAGAGAATTCAAAATCGTTTCTACTGTATCAAACATGCCTTCCTTGTCCTCTTGCAAATCCTTATTATAGGCCAGAGGCAAAGACTTCATGACGGTCAATAGTCCAAGCAAGTGCCCGTAAACTCGTCCTGTCTTCCCTCGAATCAATTCCGCCATATCAGGATTTTTCTTCTGGGGCA
>CAUSPE010000050.1:0-7789 GCA_963533485.1 uncultured Streptococcus sp. | reverse complement strand
CTTCTTATTATTTCTACGGAAGTCTTTTAGGTCGCTTTGGTGAAGCTACAGTTGGCCTTCCTGGCGGATGTGATCTGGGGCCTCGTCCGATTGACCTCCACTTAAAAGCCTTTGAAGCCATGGGTGCTAAGGTCAGCTATGAGGGAGATAATATGAATTTATCTGCCCAAGGTAAGGGGCTTCATGGCGCAAGTATTTACATGGATACCGTCAGCGTTGGAGCAACGATTAACACTATGATTGCTGCGGTTAAAGCTAAGGGGCGTACTGTCATTGAAAATGCGGCTCGTGAACCGGAAATTATCGATGTTGCTACTCTTTTGAACAACATGGGGGCCCATATTCGTGGTGCAGGAACTGATATTATCATTATTGATGGTGTTGAGAAACTTCATGGAACTCGTCACCAAGTAATCCCAGACCGTATCGAAGCTGGAACCTATATTTCACTTGCTGCAGCGGTAGGAAAAGGAATTCGCATTAACAACGTTCTCTATGAACACTTAGAAGGGTTTATCGCCAAACTAGAGGAAATGGGCGTTCGTATGACGGTCTCAGAAGACAGCATCTTCGTTGAAGAACAGTCCGATTTGAGAGCCATCAATATCAAAACTGCACCCTATCCTGGGTTTGCAACTGATTTGCAACAGCCTATCACGCCACTTTTACTAACTGCTCAAGGTCGTGGAACCATTATTGATACGATTTATGAGAAACGTGTTAATCATGTCTTTGAATTAGCGAAAATGGATGCGGATATTACGACTACAAACGATCACATTATCTACAACGGTGGTCGTAAGTTACACGGGGCAAGTGTAAAAGCTACAGACTTGCGAGCTGGTGCTGCACTTGTCATCGCTGGCTTAATGGCTCAAGGCCAGACTGAAATTACGAATATTGAGTTTATCCTTCGTGGCTACTCAGATATTATTGAAAAATTGCGTAGTCTTGGAGCGGATATTACACTCGTTGAAGACTAAGCCGTTGAGGTGATTATGAATATTTGGACCAAATTAGCAATGTTTTCTTTTTTTGAAACGGAGCGCTTGTATTTGCGTCCTTTCTTTTTTAGTGACAGTCATGCATTTTTCGAGATTGCTTCAAACCCTGAGAATTTACAGTTTATTTTTCCAAGTCAAGCAAGTTTGGAAGAAAGTCAGTACGCACTTGCTAACTATTTTATGAAGAATCCTCTAGGGGTTTGGGCAATTTGTCTCCAAGGAAATCAGGAAATGATTGGCTCCATTAAATTTGAAAAGATTGATGAAATCAAAAAAGAAGCAGAAATTGGTTACTTCCTAAAAAAAGATTCTTGGTCACAAGGTTTTATGACTGAAGTGGTTACCAAGCTATGTCAGCTTTCATTTGAAGAATTTGGTTTAAAACAATTATCCATCATCACTCATCTGGAGAATCAAGCTAGTCAAAAAGTAGCCTTAAAATCGGGCTTTAGCCTCGTCCGACAGTTTAAGGGGAGCGATCGCTATACACGAAAAATGAGGGACTATCTTGAATTTCGATACATAAAAGGAGAATTCAATGAGTAAACACCAGGAAATTTTGTCCTATCTGGAAGAGTTGCCAATTGGGAAGAGAGTTAGTGTTCGCAGTATTTCCAATCACCTAGGTGTTAGTGACGGAACAGCCTACCGAGCTATCAAAGAAGCTGAAAATCGTGGCATTGTTGAAACTCGGCCACGTAGTGGAACCATACGAGTCAAGTCCCAGAAAGTGGCTATTGAGAGACTAACCTATGCTGAAATTGCTGAAGTCACCTCCTCTGAAGTTTTAGCTGGTCAGGAAGGGCTTGAGAGAGAGTTTAGTAAATTCTCCATCGGGGCTATGACAGAGCAAAATATCCTGTCCTATCTCCATGATGGCGGTCTTTTGATTGTAGGTGACCGTACTCGCATTCAACTTTTAGCGCTAGAAAATGAAAATGCAGTCCTCGTTACGGGTGGTTTTCATGTCCAGGACGATGTCCTTGAGTTGGCTAATAAAAAAGGGATTCCAGTTCTAAGAAGTAAACATGACACTTTTACAGTAGCGACCATGATTAACAAAGCCCTCTCAAATGTTCAAATCAAAACCGATATTCTGACAGTTGAGAAGCTCTATCGTCCCAGTCATGAGTATGGTTTTTTGAGAGAAACGGATACGGTCAAAGACTATCTAGATTTGGTCCGTAAGAACAGAAGTAGTCGTTTCCCAGTCATTAACCAACACCAAGTGGTTGTGGGCGTTGTTACTATGCGTGACGCAGGAGATAAATCCCCCAGCACGACGATTGACAAGGTGATGACGCGAAGTATCTTCGTAACTGGTTTAGCGACCAATATTGCCAATGTCAGTCAACGGATGATTGCAGAAGACTTTGAGATGGTTCCCGTTGTCAGAAGTAACCAAACCTTGCTCGGTGTCGTAACACGACGAGATGTCATGGAAAAGATGAGTCGTTCCCAAGTTTCAGCTTTGCCGACTTTCTCCGAGCAAATCGGACAAAAACTCTCTTATCATCATGATGAAGTCGTTATTACTGTTGAGCCCTTCATGCTGGAGAAAAATGGTGTCCTTGCTAATGGAGTCTTGGCTGAAATCCTCAACCATATGACCCAAGACCTCGTTGTCAATAGCGGGCGCAATCTTATCATTGAGCAGATGTTGATTTATTTCTTGCAGGCTGTGCAGATAGATGATACTCTGCGGATTCAGGCTCGGATTATTCACCACACGAGACGTTCAGCTATTATTGATTATGATATTTATCATGGTCATCAGATTGTTTCAAAAGCAAATGTTACGGTTAAAATTAATTAGAATCTAGGAGAAAAAATGATAACTTTAAAATCAGCACGTGAAATCGAAGCCATGGACAAGGCTGGTGATTTCCTAGCAAGTATCCATATTGGCTTACGTGATTTGATTAAGCCAGGCGTAGATATGTGGGAAGTAGAAGAATATGTTCGTCGCCGTTGTAAAGAGGAAAATTTCCTTCCTCTACAGATTGGAGTAGATGGTGCAGTCATGGATTACCCCTATGCCACTTGTTGCTCTCTCAACGACGAAGTAGCTCACGCTTTTCCACGTCATTACATCTTGAAAGATGGCGACTTGCTCAAGGTTGATATGGTTCTAGGTGGTCCGATTGCCAAATCCGACCTCAATGTGTCAAAACTCAACTTTAACAATGTTGAGCAAATGAAAAAATACACCCAAAGTTATACTGGTGGTTTAGCTGACTCATGTTGGGCTTATGCGGTTGGTACACCGTCTGAAGAAGTGAAAAACCTGATGGACGTGACCAAGGAAGCTATGTATAAAGGGATTGAGCAAGCAGTTGTTGGCAATCGTATCGGTGATATCGGTGCAGCCATTCAAGAATACGCTGAAAGTCGCGGTTATGGTGTCGTACGTGATTTGGTTGGTCATGGTGTTGGTCCAACTATGCACGAGGAGCCAATGGTTCCTAACTACGGTATTGCAGGTCGTGGACTCCGTCTCCGTGAAGGAATGGTACTAACCATTGAACCCATGATCAATACTGGAGACTGGGAAATTGATACAGATATGAAGACTGGCTGGGCTCATAAGACTATAGATGGCGGCCTGTCTTGCCAATATGAACACCAGTTCGTGATTACCAAAGACGGTCCAGTTATCTTGACTAGCCAAGGCGAAGAAGGAACGTATTAAAAAAAAGGAGCTTAGCTCCTTTTTTTGTGACAACTTTAGTCAAAACAAATAAGCGTAGCAGACTTCTTACAAATTTATTCTTTTGTAGTAAAATAGGATTAGAATTTTGAGAAAGTAGGTAATTCGTTGGAGTCGATTATATTTCTAGTATCCGTTTTTTTAGCAGGTATTCTGTCCTTCTTTTCACCCTGCATCTTTCCTTTGTTACCTGTCTATGCTGGTATTTTACTGGATGATCAGGGAAATTCGAAAAGTTTTCGCTTTTTTGGAAGAGACGTTGCATGGTCAGGCTTAATTCGGACATTGTGCTTTATTGCAGGAATCTCCCTCATTTTCTTTATTTTAGGATTTGGAGCTGGATTCCTAGGGCACATGCTCTATGCAGACTGGTTTCGTTATGCTATGGGCATAGTCATTATTCTCTTAGGGCTTCACCAGATGGAAATCTTGCATTTCAATAAACTGGAGATTCAAAAGACAGTCACCTTCAAACAATCCAAGTCTAATCACTATCTGTCAGCCTTTTTACTTGGGATAACCTTTAGTTTTGGTTGGACCCCTTGTATCGGACCGGTTTTAAGTTCGGTCTTGGCACTTGCAGCTTCAGGAGGCAATGGTGCTTGGCAAGGAGCCGTGTTAACATTAGTATACACATTGGGAATGGCCCTTCCTTTCATTGTTTTGGCCTTGGCTTCGGGTTGGATTATGCCCTATTTTAGTAAATTAAAACCCCATATGATTTTACTAAAAAAAATCGGGGGAGCTTTGATTGTTTTGATGGGATTATTATTAATGCTAGGGCAGTTAAATGCCTTGTCAGGAATTCTTGGATAAAAGGAGAAAAAGATGAAAAAAGTTATTTTTGCTGGATTGAGCCTCATGTCTCTATTCTTGTTGATTGCCTGTGGTGAAAAAGAAACCAAACAGACAAGCACTCCAAAACAACCTGCTGTACAACAAATCGCAGTCGGTAAGGATGCGCCAGACTTCACCTTGCAGTCTATGGATGGCAAAGAAGTGAAGTTATCGGACTATAAAGGGAAAAAGGTCTATTTGAAATTTTGGGCTTCTTGGTGCGGACCATGTAAAAAAAGCATGCCTGAGCTGATGGAATTAGCTGCCAAACAAGATCGAGACTTTGAAATCTTGAGTGTCATTGCACCAGGTCTCCAAGGTGAAAAAACAGTTCAAGACTTTCCAAAATGGTACCAAGAACAAGGCTACAAGGATATTCCAGTTCTATATGATACCCAAGCAACTACCTTCCAAGCCTACCAAATTCGTAGTATTCCAACGGAATACTTGATTGACAGTCAAGGTAAAATCGGAAAAATCCAATTTGGTGCCATTAGCAATGCTGATGCAGAAGCGGCTTTTAAAGAAATGAAATAAAGAAAAAATCGCGATTATTCGCGATTTTTTTTATAGTTTTTCATTGATGAAGCGGATAAATTGATTCCACCAAACCTTCAAAAAGAAGGCTTTTTCTACTTTCTTTTCAGAAACCATTTCAAAAGATGGTTTGTCGGAAGTGAGATAGCCCTGGCCGACCAAATCCTGATCATCATAGGTCAGAGTACCAACAACCTTGCCTTCTTCCAATGGAGCCATTTCTGATGTTGATTTCGGTGTGAATTGGAGGGCTGGTGTAGTACCGCTTCCGATGCGTTGGACGATGGAAATATCTGACTTAGCGACAGCTGTCACATTATCTTCTTTACCATCCAGAACTGTTACTTTACTATCGTTGTAAGCTTCACCTTTCTGAACGACAGTTTTTAAGGCAAAGTTTGCAGAAATATAATCTAAAAGTGCAGAAGTTGCAGTAAAACGCGCATAAGGGTTGGTATCTTGTTGATCTGCATTCAAAACAACCGTAATAATACGCATCCCTTTCTCAACAGTTGTTCCAACGAATGAAGCGCCAGCTTTATCAGTAGTACCTGTCTTTAGTCCATCGATACCACCACGATAGGCAGGCATTCCCTCCAACATATAGTTGGTTGAGTGGATTTCAAGCCCTGCAAAGGTAGAAGTTGGCTTTTTGGTGATTTCCAAAACTTGAGGATAATCTCGGATGAGGTTACGAGCGACGATTGCAACATCGTAGGCACTCAACTTGTTTTCATCGTCTTTCTTTGAACCAGGATAGATATTATCGCCAAGGGTCTCATTATTTAAACCAGTAGTGTTTACAATAGTTGCATCTTGAATTCCCCATTCAAGAAGTTTAGCCCTCATTTTGTCTACAAAGTCTTTCTCAGAACCAGCAATCTTTTCTGCTAGCGCAATCGCAGCACTGTTCGCACTGGATACCATTGTAGCCTCTAATAGTTGTTCAACAGTATAATTTCGAGCTTCCATAGGGACGTTACTCGCCTCAGAATTAGTTGTAAGTTTGTAAGGATAGTCCGAAATATCAACGGGTGTAGACAGGCTGATAGTTCCTTGTTCCAGAGCTTCATAGACCAAATAAACTGTAACCAGTTTGGTAATAGAAGCAATTTCTACAGGCTGATTTGCATCTTTTTCATACAGGATTTTTCCAGTTGTAGCCTCGACAGCAATGGCATGTTTAGCAGCAACATCAAACTCCTGAGCAGAAACGGTAGAAGCTGTTCCAAAAACAAAAAGTGTCATAAAAGATAAAATTATTTTTTTCATATTAGCTTTATTTTATCATAAAGAAAAAAATATTCTCG
Organism: uncultured Streptococcus sp.; assembly: GCA_963533485.1. Lineage (GTDB taxonomy): Bacteria > Bacillota > Bacilli > Lactobacillales > Streptococcaceae > Streptococcus. Next base: position 1,391 of record CAUSPE010000050.1, on the reverse strand, counting down.
CTTTTTTACTAAAGCCATCTTATCTTTTTCAGAAATATGGTAAAATAGAGAGAAGGAGGATACCTATGTTCCGTAGAAACAAATTATTTTTTTGGACAGCTGAAATTTTATTATTAACACTGATTTTCTATCTTTGGAGAGAAATGGGTGCCATCATTACTCCCTTCGTGACGGTTGTGAATACCATCATGATTCCATTTTTGCTTGGTGGATTTTTCTACTACATTACAAATCCAGTCGTTACTTTCTTAGAAAAGAGATGTAAGATCAATCGTCTAATTGGTGTCTTGGTCACTCTTTGTGCCTTGATTGGTGCTATCGTTGTAGGGGTCGTTTATCTCTTGCCGATTTTGATTAATCAGTTGACCAGCTTGATTATTTCTAGTCAAAACATCTATAGTAGACTACAAGATTTGATCATCGATTTGTCCATGAATCCAGTCTTCCAAAATATTGATATTCAACAAACAATTCAACAACTGAATCTCTCCTATGTGGATATCCTCCAGAATATCCTGAATAGCGTCAGCAACAGTTTAGGAAGCGTTCTTTCAGCCTTGTTTAGTACAGTTCTTATTCTCATTATGACCCCTGTATTCTTGATTTATTTCTTGTTGGATGGTCATAAGTTGCTACCAATGTTGGAACGTACCGTCTTAAAACATGACAAATTGAATCTTTCTAGCCTTTTAACCAATCTCAATACAACCATAGCGCGCTATATCAGTGGAATTGCGATTGATGCGGTTATTATTGGATGTTTAGCCTATATTGGCTATAGCGTTATCGGATTAAAGTACGCCCTAGTTTTTGCTATTTTCTCTGGAATCGCAAATTTGATTCCTTATGTTGGTCCAAGTATTGGCTTAATTCCAATGGTGATTGCCAATGTGTTCACGGATCCTCATCGTATGTTGATTGCGGTTGCTTATATGCTTATTATTCAGCAGATTGACGGAAATGTTCTCTATCCACGTATCGTTGGAGGGGTTATGAAAGTACACCCGATTACAATCTTGGTGCTCCTCTTACTGTCAAGTAATATCTATGGTGTCATAGGAATGGTCGTAGCAGTACCTACTTACTCTATTTTTAAAGAAATTACTAAGTTCCTAGCGAAATTATATGAAAACCATAAAGAAGCTCATAAAGAAGCTAAGGAATTGGAAAAAACAGAATCAAATTAAAATCAGGGAAACCTGATTTTTTTGATGAAAATACTATCTTCCAAACAAAATAAGTTTGAATTCATATTGCCATAAAGAAGCAGAAGAACAGGATTTGATAAGATTTAGATTAATTCACAAAATATGTGTAAAACACTTGCAATTTAGCAGAAATTTGATAAAATAGTAAGGAAAGTTAGACTGTATTGCCTACTGTCTATCTAT
>CAUSPE010000049.1:0-7867 GCA_963533485.1 uncultured Streptococcus sp. | reverse complement strand
GAAATAGACTTCTTGCATACCAGTTTACTCTTTTTTCAGAAAATTTCAAGGAAATATCGCAATTCTTCTCTCTTGCAAGGATTAGTTAAAAGTAGTATAATCATTGCATGCGCAATCATCTTGTGTTGTAGAGACAGTCAGTAATGACTTTGTGATTTTACTTTGAAAAGAAAGGAGAAAGCAATGACCTATTTAGAAAAGTGGTTTGACTACAACCGCCGTCAAAAGGAAATGGAAGCCTTGTTGGAAGAAACTATTGCCCAGCAGAGTGAACAAAGGTTGACCTTGAAAGAGTTTTACCTGCTCTACTATCTGGACCTCGCTAATGAAAAATCCTTACGGCAGATTGATTTACCTGATAAACTCCATCTCAGTCCAAGCGCAGTTTCTCGAATGGTGGCTCGACTAGAAGAGAAAAACTGTGGTTTGCTTAGTCGCCGGTGTTGCGATCAGGATAGACGGGCTAGCTTTATCTGCCTGACTGACGAGGGACAGACAACTCTAGCTTACCTGCAAAAGGCTGTCGAAGAAAGGCTGGAGACAAGTCTTGATTTCATTTCATAATCAGATTTTCTAAAAAAGTTGCGTGCGCAATCATTTTTCTTGACATTCCTCTTTTCAAGGAGTACAATAAAGTCAAGATCGAACAAAGGAGTTTTATATGATCGAAATTACTTATCTAGACGCCAGCAAGCAAGAGAGAACCATGACTTTCGAGTCTTACCAAGACTTTGAACGTTCTCAACATGCCTGCCTCATCGGCGTTGCTGATTACTATACTGTCCAAAAATTAACCTACAATGGTCATGATTTGGACTACCATGGGACTTATGGAGATGTCTTCTTCTATCTCATGAAACAAGATTTAAGCCAATATAACTAAAAAAGGAGAAATACAATGGCAAAAGCAATTACAGATGCAACATTTGAACAAGAAACAAAAGACGGTTTGGTCTTGGTAGACTTCTGGGCAACTTGGTGTGGTCCATGTCGTATGCAAGGTCCAATCTTGGATAAATTGTCTGAAGAACTTTCAGAAGATGTCTTGAAAATCGTTAAAATGGACGTTGATGAAAATCCAAACACAGCTCGTGCTTTTGGAATCATGTCTATCCCAACTCTTCTCTTCAAAAAAGACGGCCAAGTGGTGAAACAAGTTGCTGGTGTTCACACAGCAGAACAAATCAAGACCATCGTTGCTGAATTGAGCTAATCACACTAGAGACCAAGTGCTTCATTTGGTCTCTTTTTTCTTGCCCTTTGCCATTTTTCAAAAAATATGCTAGACTGTATGTAGAATATTACGATGTTTGGGACATGCCATCGCTAAAAAAAACCTCTACTTGGTATTTTTTAGCTCCCCTCAAGGGAGCTTTTTGCGTGCTCTGAACATTTCCCATTTTAGAAGGAGTACTATGAAACGTCAATCAGCCTTGGTCGTCTTTAGTGGCGGTCAAGATTCCACAACCTGCCTCTTTTGGGCTAAAGAACACTATGAAACAGTCGAAGCTGTCACCTTTGCCTACGGCCAACGCCATCATCTCGAAATTCAAGTTGCTGAAGAAATCGCTAAGGAACAAGGCATTCGTCATCATATCCTCGATATGTCTCTACTAGGACAAATCACTGAAAATGCCCTGACCTCTGATCTGGAAATTGAGCAAAAAGAGGGAGAGGTTCCCAATACCTTTGTTGACGGTCGCAACCACCTCTTTCTATCCTTTGCGGCAGTTCTTGCCAAGCAACGAGGTATTAAAGATATCGTGACAGGTGTCTGCGAGACAGACTTCTCAGGCTACCCTGACTGTCGGGATGTCTTTGTCAAAACTCTCAATGTTACGCTCAACCTTGCCATGGATTACGACTTTGTTATCCAAACACCTCTCATGTGGCTAGACAAGGCTGAAACTTGGGAATTAGCCGACCAACTCGGTGCCTTTGACTATGTTCGTGAAAAGACCTTGACCTGCTACAATGGGATTATCGGAAGTGGCTGTGGAGATTGCCCAGCCTGCCACCTACGTCAACATGGTTTAGATGTTTATCTCTCACAGAAAGGAGAGGGCTAATGTTTTTTGCACCCAAAGAAATCAAACAGGAAACTGGGGAATCTCTTGTCTACAATCCTCATAGAACCTTGGTATCAAAAGAGTTCACCTTCGATGCCGCCCACCACCTCTTTCACTATGAGGGAAAATGCAAATCCCTGCATGGCCACACCTATCATCTGCAAGTTGCTGTCAGTGGATTTTTAGATGAGCGTGGTATGACCTACGATTTCGGAGACATCAAAGCCATCTACAAGGACTACTTAGAGCCCCATTTGGATCATCGCTATCTCAACGAAACTCTACCCTATATGAACACGACCGCTGAAAACATGGTTTACTGGATTTTCCAAACTATGAGTCAAGAGTTGCCCGACGAACGCGGTCTCCGTTTGGAATACGTTCGCCTCTATGAGACTCCGACTGCCTTTGCAGAGTTTAGACGGGAGTGGTTAGATGACTAGGGAACGTGTCCTCAAACTACCAGTTCTGGAAATTTTTGGGCCAACCTTTCAAGGTGAAGGTCGTGCTATTGGGCAGAAAACCATGTTTGTCCGCACTGCTGGTTGCGACTACCACTGCGACTGGTGCGACTCTGCCTTTACTTGGGATGGTTCTGAAAAACCAACTCGCATGACAGCTGACGAAGTCATTGCTGCCTTGGATAAATTGGGGAGCTACGACTACGTCACCCTATCTGGGGGAAATCCTGCTATCCTAGCAGCCAACATGGCTCAACTCGTCACCAAGCTCAAGGAACGCGGTGTCACTCTAGCTGTTGAGACCCAAGGCTCCCGCTGGCAAAATTGGTTAAAAGATATCGACCAGGTCACTCTGAGCCCCAAACCTCCTTCATCCAAGATGGAAGTCAACTTTGAAACCTTGGACTTTATCGTTTCCCAACTGGACCCAGGCAAGGTCACCTTTAAAATCCCTGTCTTTGACGATGCAGATTTGGCCTTTGCCAAAGGGATTCAAGAACGCTACCAACCAGATGTTCTCTTCTTATCAGCAGGAAATCCTGAACCCAAGGCTACAGGTAATATTGTCCAAGACCAACTAGACCGACTCAAAGAACTCTGGGAACGTGTCGCTACTGACGATAGCTGGGGCAATGTTCGCGTCCTTCCTCAACTCCATACCCTCCTCTACGACAACCAACGTGGTGTTTAAATTAGAAAGAAAAAATCATGTCACAACAAGAAGAAATGAAAAACCTAAGCCTACTAGGCAACAAAGAAACCAACTACATTTTCGACTATCAACCAGAAGTCCTCGAATCCTTTGACAATCGTCATGTGGAAAATGACTATTTCATCAAATTCAACTGTCCTGAATTTACCTCGCTTTGCCCAATCACGGCTCAGCCAGATTTTGCGACGATTTATATTTCCTACATTCCTGACAAGCTCTGTGTCGAGTCAAAATCCCTCAAACTCTACCTCTTTAGCTACCGAAATCATGGAGATTTTCATGAAAACTGTATCAACACCATCGGGAAAGACTTGGTCAATCTACTAGACCCTCGCTATTTAGAAGTCTGGGGAAAATTCACTCCGCGCGGTGGCATCTCAATCGACCCCTACTACAACTACGGTAGACCTGGAACTAAGTATGAAGGCTTGGCAGAACAACGTCTCTTTCAACACGACCTTTATCCAGAGAAAATTGACAACCGCTAAAATCATACTCAATGAAAATCAAAGAGCAAACTAGGAAGCTAGCCGCAGGTTGCTCAAAGCACTGCTTTGAGGTTGTAGATAAGACTGACGAAGTCAGCTCAAAACACTGTTTTGAGGTTGTGGATAGAACTGACGAAGTCAGTAACCATATCTACGGCAAGGTGAAGCTGACGTGGTTTAAAGAGATTTTCGAAGAGTATCATACGAAAAAGCCCTGTTCCTCAAACTGAGGAGCAAGGCTTTTTGAGTTTCAATTATTCTTCTGTTCCAAGAAAGTTTTTCGCAACAAGAGCTGCAAGAACGCCACCAACAATTGGCGCAAGGATGAAAATCCATACTTGTTGAAGGGCTGCGCCACCTACCAAGACAGCAGGTGCCAAGCTACGAGCTGGGTTTACTGAAAGGCCAGTAATGTTCAATCCAACAAGGATCATCGTCATCAAGGACAAACCGATTACTAAACCAGCAATCGCACCATTTCCCTTGCTTTCTGATGTTACAGTCATGATAACTAGGACAAACAAGAAAGTTGCGATGACTTCAAACAAGAATCCACCAAAGACAGTGACACCGTTTGCCAAGGCATTTTCACCAAGACTAGCAGTTGACATGCCTGAGTTAGACAAGAGGAAGAATACTGCAGCTGACGCAAGGAAAGCTCCAACTACTTGTCCAAGGATGTAGTTTACAAGCTCTGAAGATGACAAACGTTTGTTTACAAACATAGCGATCGAAACAGCTGGGTTCAAGTGAGCACCTGAAACAGTTCCGATTGAGAAAGCTGCAACTACGATTGCCAAACCAAAGGCAAAAGCAATTCCAAGGTGTCCAAGACCTTCAACACCATTTCCAAAAACAACAGCTCCTGTTCCGATGAACACAAGCATAAATGTACCGATTAATTCAGCAACAAATTTTTTCATGATAAGTCTCCTTTTTTCAAACTATGTATTAGTCTATCAAAAGAAGGAAAGGGTTTCAAGAAAATTGACTGGAAAGTTTTTGTAGAAAGGCCATTAGAATTCTAAAAAAGACTACTACAAGAGAAAATGATAAAACTCTATTTCTGCTTATCCTTCAAGAATGTCAGAAGCTTTCAAATACTTGCTTAAAAGAATACATCCCTCAATCATACCTTTTCTAGTAATTCATGCAAAAGAATGAAGAGAATGGTATAATTGATAATATACAATAAATGTTATTGGAAAAGGAGACTACCATGAGAAAAAAGTTTAGAGTTTATTTTCTAACCACTGCTACGATTTTAGCGTTTGGCCTCGTCGCCTGTTCATCTAAATCATCAACCACTGCTACAAGCAATACAGAAAGTACAGCAAATACAGAGACAACAACCTACCATAAGAAAGATGTAACTGGTCCTGCTGCTTCATTTGATTGGGATGCCAAAGTTGAACCTACCAACTATGAGAGAACCTTTGTTGAAACAAACAGTGGCAGTCAATTTAATAAAACTTTAGATCGCACTAAAGAGGCAGCTGAGAATCTTGAAAAAAAGAAAAAGGAAATTTCGGATCCTAAGGTTCAAACTGCCCTCAAATTAGTGGATGCCGTCTTTGTCAATCAAGAAAATCTTGACCTAGTTGTGAAATCAGCGGGTGCTAGCAATCAAGAAGAGTTATTTGATAAGATTTGGAACGAATATTTAGTCCCTGAGTTAACTAAAATCCGTCCGAATTTTTCAAATGATACCGTCTTTGAATATAAAGGAGAAAAATATCCTCTCAAAATTTATGCACCTATGTTTTTCAAGGTCAACACCAATGCATTAGGAAAAGCAGGTGCCTATACTCTTGAGGACTATAAGGTGGAGGGCGACATGGTTTATTTGAAATTTATGTCCCCATCTGTAGATACCTACCAATACGAAGTCAAGGCTACTTATCATGATAACTTCCAAGACTTCTTTCAAGGACTGGTGGAAGAACAACAAAAGGTTCTTGAAACAGACTATGGCAAAGCTCTAAATATTCGATTTGTTTATCAATTAGCGGCGCTTGATTTTAAAGCTGACAACTACGTAGACCTAGAGGGCATGGATTATTTTGATCGTAACACCCATTACCTTGCCATAAAAGTGGATAATAATGGTGAAGCTAGCCTTGATAATGAAAATCTCGCCAACCTTTTACAAATTAGCATGAAGGCTTCAAACGAGGCCAATAAAGGAAAATTTGAATAAATCTTTAAAGCATTAAAAAATCACCTCAAACAGGTGATTTTTGTGTATTCATCTTATCGATAAACCGTCTTAAATCCGACACTGGATACCCTTACTCTCCCAACTCAGCACTGTAGGCAATAATCTGGTCAACTGTATCAGACAAGAATTGGATGGTATCACGGAGTGGTTTGTCTGTTGAGATATCCGCTCCGATAATCATGGCTGACTCAAGCGGTGTCTTACTACCACCTGATTTAAGGAGATTGATCCAATCTTCAGCTCCGGTTTCTGAATGTTTCAGATGAAGGTAACCAGCTGTTGAGATGACAAGGCCAGCAGAGTAGGTGTAGCTATACAAGCCCATGTAGTAGTGAGCTTGGCGCATCCAAGTCAAGGCTGCATCGTCATCAATCTCAATAGCATCTCCCCAGAAATCTGTCAAAACTTCCTTCATAATGCTGTCGAGCTTGCTTGCTCCAAAGGTCTCCCCTTCTTCAATCAGTGTATATACCTTACGCTGGAAGGCTGCTTCCAAGAGGTGGGTGATGAAATTATGGAAGTAGGTGTCTGTCAAGCGATGGGCAAGAGCGAAGCGTTTTTGACGTGGGTCATCAGACTGGTGCTCCAAGTAGTCACTGAGAAGCAATTCATTGAAGGTTGATGGCGCTTCGACATAGTAGGTTGACATGTGGGCATTGAAGTAGCTTTGGTGATTGTCTGAAAAGATAAATTGACCAGAATGCCCAATTTCATGAATCAAGGTATAGACATCACTCAAACGACCAGTCCAGCTCATGAGGACATAAGGGTGCACGCGATATGGATCCGCCGCATAACCACCAGAATCCTTGCCACTATTAGCAGCAAAGTCCACCCATCGTTCTTCTTGATAGCGCGCAACTTCCTGACAATATTCTTGTCCCAAAGGTTCTACTGACTTCATGACCAAATCATAGGCATCGTCAATAGTCACTTCAGGATTCAGGGCGCTATCCAAGTCCAATTTCCAGTCTGCAAAAGTCATCTTTTCAAGACCATTGACCTTGGCAACATGCTTGAGGTATCTCTGGGCAACTGGCGCAAAGTCCTTCATGATGAGGTCGATCTGGCGGTCAAACATAGCACGGTCCACTTCTTGCTCAGCCAGAAGATAGTCAAAAACTGAGTCGTAACCCTTCATATCTGCCAAGAGTTTTTCAGACTTGACTTGGGCTAGATAGGCTGCCGCAGCTGTATTTTGGTGCTTACGAAGTCCTTCTGAGAAAGAACGGAAGGATTTCTCACGAACCTCAGCGTCCTCGTGGTTTTGGTAAAAATTTTCATAGGTCACAAAGCTGTTTTTGTAGGTCTTGCCATGGGCCTCAAAGTCAGCCATTTCAAAATCCCCAGCTCGCATTTTAGTATAAATGTCCTGTGGACTATAGAAAACTTCACCGAGATTGGTCAAGGCCTTCTCAACATCTGCCCCTAGGTAGTGGGCTTTTTTGATCTTAGCCTGACGAATAGCTGCTGTCAAGTGGGGAAGTTCCCCCAAACGGTCCAAGACTTCCTCGTCTGCTGCTACCAAAGCGTCGTCAAAGAAGGTCAAGGCTACGCTGGCATCTGTTTCAAATTCCATCCCAGCTTGGGCAATATTGGCAAATTCTTCATTGCTATAGTCTGTCGTCTGAGGCATAAAGGCGTAATTGCCGATATGGCTCATCTGGATATAGATTTGTTCCAATTCTGCAAAGGCCTTCTCGAAATCTTCAAAAGTGTGAAGATTGCCCTTGTAATCACGGCTAAATTGATTGATGTCTTCGCGCGTTTTCTCGATTGCACGCAAGAAATCCTCACGGTCTTGGTATAGGGCTGTTAAATCCCAAAGTTCCTTTTCTGGAAATTCTGAACGGTGTTTTTGTTCCATTTTCTTCCTCTTATTTCTCTAATTCTACTAAAACACTAAGGGCTGATAA
>CAUSPE010000048.1:0-8129 GCA_963533485.1 uncultured Streptococcus sp. | reverse complement strand
CAAGTTCAGAACTCGCCAACATTAGATAGTGAAGCGACCAAGGAATTTTATGAAAACATTGACAAGTATATTGATCAAAAACTCTCTGAAAAAGATTCACAAAACGATCTCGTAAAAGAAAATGAAGCAGACAAGGATTGAGGATATTGACCATATCTAACTCATGAAAGCAAATCTTGTGTGGTGGTTTGGTCAATCACTACTAGCTCGGATTAAATAATACTCTTCGAAAATCAAATTCAAACCACGTCAGCGTCGCCTTACCGTACTCAAGTACAGCTTGCGGCTAGCTTCCTAGTTTGCTTTTTGATTTTCATTGAGTAAAAATATAAAAAGCAACAGCTGAAATAGTTGTTGCTTTTTAGGTAGCTAGGATTTTATCCCAGGTTTTATCTCTTATTTCTCAACGCGTGATTTGTTGGCGATATCAGCAAGGATAGCTTGAACAAAGTCATCAACTGAGACAGTTTGTGTTTCTTTTTGGCCATAGCGACGAACGTTAACAGTTCCGTCTTCCATTTCCTTGTCCCCAACAATCAATTGGTAAGGAATCTTGCTTGTTTGTGAAGCACGGATCTTGAACTGCATTTTTTCATTGCGCTCATCTACGTCTGCACGGACACCGCGGTCACGGAGTTTTTTCGCCACTTCCCAAGCGTAGTCCACGTGTCTTTCGTTAGATACTGGGATGAGGGTTACTTGGTGAGGTGCTAGCCATGTTGGGAAGGCACCCTTGTAGTTCTCAATCAAGATAGCTGTGAAGCGTTCCATAGTTGAGATAACTCCACGGTGGATCATAACTGGACGGTGCTCTTCGCCATCAGCTCCGATGTATTTAAGGTCGAAGCGTTCTGGAAGCAAGAAGTCAAGTTGGATAGTAGAAAGAGTTTCTTCTTTTCCAAGAGCGGTCTTAACTTGAATATCCAATTTTGGTCCGTAGAAGGCTGCTTCACCTTCGGCTTCAAAGTAGTCCACGCCCATTTCATCAAGGGCTGCACGAAGCATGGTTTGAGCATTTTCCCACATCTCATCGTTGTCAAAGTACTTGTGAGTATCTTGAGGGTCACGAAGAGAGAGGCGGAAGCGGTATTCAGTCAAGTTGAAGTCTTCATAAACATCGATAATCAACTGAAGGGCACGTTGGAATTCTTCTTGGATTTGTTCTGGAGTCACAAAGAGGTGACCGTCGTTAAGAGACATTTCACGTACACGTTGAAGACCAGTAAGGGAACCAGATTTTTCGTAGCGGTGCATCATACCGATTTCAGCGATACGGATTGGCAACTCACGGTAAGAGTGAACATGGTGTTTGAAGACTTGGATGTGGTGCGGGCAGTTCATTGGACGAAGGACAAATTCTTCCCCGTCACCCATGTCCATAGTTGGGAACATGTCTTCTTGGTAATGATCCCAGTGACCAGAAGTCTTGTAAAGCTCAACAGAAGCAAGTGGTGGAGTGTATACGTGTTGGTAGCCAGAAGCTAGCTCTTTGTCTACGATGTAGCGTTCCAACTCACGACGGATAGTCGCACCATTTGGCAACCAGAATGGAAGTCCTTGACCAACCTCTTGAGAAATCATGAAGAGATCAAGCTCTTTACCAAGTTTACGGTGGTCACGTTCCTTAGCTTCTTCACGCATTTGAAGGTAGTTTTTCAAGTCTTTCTTGTCAAACCAAGCTGTACCATAGATACGTTGCATCATAGCGTTGTCGCTATTTCCACGCCAGTAAGCACCTGCTACATGGAGAAGGTGGAAGATTTGGATACGGCCTGTTGAAGGGACGTGTGGGCCACGGCAAAGGTCTACATATTCACCCTGACGATAGATAGTCAAACCGCCTTCGTCTTCTGAGTGTTCTTCAATCAATTCCAACTTGTAAGGGTCGTTTTTAAAGATTTCACGTGCCTCGTTTTTAGTCACTTCTTCACGAATTGATGGGAAGTTTTCTTTGACAATTTTTTGCATTTCTTCTTCGATACGAGGAAGGTCTTCGTTAGAGATTTGACCAGTAGTGTTGTCAGTATCGTAGTAGAAGCCATCTTCGATAGCTGGACCAACACCCAAGTGAATGTCTGGGAAAAGACGACGAGCTGCTTGGGCAAACAAGTGAGCAGCTGAGTGACGCAAGATTGGAAGGGCATCTTCGTGATCAGGTGTCACGATTTCGATGCTTCCATCTTCAGTGATAGCACGAGTAGTGTCGATGAGTTTGCCGTTGAATTTACCAGCCAAGGCTTTTTTAGCTAGGGAATTGCTGATAGATTGGGCAATTTCAAAAGTTGTAACGCCAGATTCGAATTCACGAACAGCGCCATCTGGGAAAGTAATCTTAATCATGGTTTTCTCCTTAAATATTTATTCTATTTTTGTTGGACAATTTTAAGAGCCGAGCAACTTCTTCCGCAGTCTGATTCTCTGATTGACTGCCATCTGTTACGAGGCTAGGATAGCCTAATAACACCGCTTCCTTACGAACCATTTGAGCAAAAAGAATGTCTCGTTGCATCCAGTTTTCAAAAGCTTGCTCAGGGTTGGTTGTACCCTCTAAGACATAAGGAACCCATTCTCTCTGTATATAATGCTTTTTTTGAAAATCAGCTGTCGGAGTCAAGCATAGATAGGAAGACGCTGGGCATTCAAGCTCCTTTACCAAGTGGGGCAAAAGTCCTGCCCCCTCAACCAAGAGAGGTCTATCTTGATTTTTTATCAAGTAAGATTTTACATAAGGAAAAATCTCTTCATAAAAGCGCCATTCTTCATCTGCCATCTCTTCTGGATTTCTCATCCAGATTTGTTCTGGACTTCTGTCCTGTCTCAGAAGGCAAATTGGCTGTGAGTCTGCACTTGCTTGACTCATCATCTCGTTTACCAAATCATCCAATTTGATATGAAGTAGTTGATACTGTCTAGCAAGAAGTGAAGCAATTGTTGATTTTCCACTACAAGGCGATCCGCCAATCATATAAAGCATCATTCTTCCTCCTTCTGACAAAATAAAAACGACATCCTCGAAAGGACGTCGCAACGTGGTTCCACCTTCATTTATGTTCCTCAAAAAAGAGGGACACCTCTGATTGGCTTTAACGTAGCCACCGTTTTATGTTTGCATAAAAGTCAGTAGAGTAGTATCAGTTTAGGCTTTCTATGCGTTTCCAGCAACCACGCACTCTCTAGTAGAAAGGGACTAAGTGACTTGTCTCTATGCATTATTATAGCATGATTGCGAGAATTTTCAAGGTTTTTGCATAATTTTTTTATTTTTCTCTCGCTGGAAGACATGCTTGATCCCCACACCAGAAGCCATACCAAGTAGGGTAAAGATTTCGTAAGCTAGGAAATAAAGCAGAATGAATTCACCAAAGGTGATGATGGTAAAGCAATAGAGCAGACCAATACCGAGTAGCCACCAAAGTGAGAAATGAAATCGATAGCTATAAAGTAGTGATACGATAAAGGTTGCCAGAGGTGAAAAGAGGATGATGTTGTAAATGTACAGTCCCTTCAGTGTATATGGGTCAGAGATGAGTAGAGAGAGGAGTTCATAGAGTGGCCAGTAAAAAAAGAAAATGACAAGGTAGTATGGGATATACTTAAGATAATTCCGCATGGCAATAATCCTCCAATCTGCAAAAATTGAGAGATATTTGAGAGATATTGTAGACCACATAATCCTAAATGAAGGGGAAATCTCTACTTATATTATAGCACGTCTTGGAAGCCTTTACAAGTTAATCCAGTGAGTAGTGATAGTGCTCTTTTTGAGTGTTTTCTGCTATAATACTAACAAAAGAAGTAAGAGGAAATGAGGAGAAAGAATGACCAAAATAGCAGTTCTTTCAGACATACATGGGAATACGACAGCCCTGGAAGCTGTGCTGGCTGATGCTAAAGCTGCAGAGGTAGACCAATACTGGCTTTTAGGGGATATTCTGATGCCAGGAACAGGACGTAGAAGGATCTTGGATCTTTTAGCAAGTTTGCCTATTACAGTAAGAGTTCTGGGAAATTGGGAGAATAGTCTCTGGCGAGGCCTGCATCGCAAGTTAGATCCTACAATAGCGAGTCATCGTTATCTCCTGCGTCAAAGTCAGTACATCTTAGAGGAGGTCAGCCCTGAAGAAATCGAAGACCTCAATAATCAACCCATGCAAGTTCATCGTCAGTTTGGTGATTTGATGGTAGGAATCACTCACCATCTCCCTGATAAAAACTGGGGTAGAGAGTTGATCCATACGGGAAAACAAGAAGATTTTGATAGATTGGTCACGAATCCACACGCCTCTATCGCAGTATATGGTCATATCCACCAACAGTTGCTTCGTTACGGAAGTGATGGACAGTTGATTCTTAATCCAGGTTCCATTGGACAACCTTTCTTTCTAGATGCGAATCTGCGTAAGGACCTGCGGGCCCAGTATATGATCTTAGAGTTTGATGAGGCAGGTTTGTCTGATGTTGATTTTCGTCGAGTGGATTATGATGTAGAAGCTGAATTGCAGTTGGCTAAAGATTTGAAGCTCCCCTATTTTCAGGTCTACTATGAAAGTTTGGTAAATGGGATTCACCATACTCATAATCACGAACTGTTAGGTCAGATTAGTGAACAAGAAGGTTATGACCAGGATGTTGAACTCTGGATGGAAAGAGACAAGAAAGATTGGTTTTAAGAGGACTTCTAGCTAGAAATCAGATAGTCTAGTGACTGCTGTTTCGCGATAAGTCGAACTGGATACGAATTGACGGCTTCTCAAATTTATGTTAAAATAACGGAATATAAATAATTTGAATCTCATACTAATTGATATTCAAAATAAGAGGAGACAGATAATGAAACCAGAAGAGTTACACGCCATTGCCTCGGAGTTGGGCTTGCAATTTGACGAAGATTCACGTAGTATTTATGGCACGCAGTCAGGCTATTTACTTTTCCTGCAAGAAACTGATGTGAAAAATCAGTTTCGACTTTGTGTCAGTGTGAGTTTGAATGGCAATCCTGCGGATTCAGAAGAAAACGAATTGGTTTGGGATGAGTTTAAGAGTGAATCTCTTCCAAACTTGTCGACCTTGTCCATCAATCAGTACCTTGTTTCTTTTGTCGTAAAAGGTGCAATGCGCAAATCAAAAACAATCGAAAAGTTACAGACGCTCATAACAGACCTCGTAGCATTCCTTGAAACCCATCATTTCGTCCAAGTGTGTGCCTATAGCGGTCAGGAGGGTCCAGTTGGTCTCTATCAATTAGGTGATTCAATTTTCCTTATCAACGAGGAAAGCTATCAATTGCTGAAGAGCAATCTTCAGATCGAGGTGGATTCTTATCAAAGCCAGAAGGAAAATGTTCTTCTTGGAGCAGTTGGTGCCTTGCTAGGAGCCTTGATTGGTGGAGCAGTTGCTCTATTTATCGCTCGTCTAGGTTATGTAGCTATGGTAGCGGGTATTGTTCTGGGGATTTGTACCATTAAAGGATATGAAATCCTTGGAAGAAAGGTATCTCGAAAGGGGATTGTGATTTCCTCTATTTGGATGGTGATTACTGTCTTTCTAGTGAATCAAATTGATTTGGCGATGGAAGTCGTTTCCAAACTAGGGGTTGAGTTTGCCTTTGCTTTCCGAGTGGTGAATGAATTAATCTTTAGCGGTGATTTCCCAGATAACTATTTTTATAATCTAGCTATGTTAGCTGTGTTTACCTTAGTTGGTGCTGGTGTGTCTATCAGCTCAGTCTGGTCAAGTCATAAAACAAAAGGGATTGTCCGTAAAATTGCATAAAAAATAAGTCTTTGTATGCCCTCTACCGTTCTGGTTGCCAAGAGGGATACAGGACTTTTTGCATGGAGAAGATAATCAGTCGTTAATATTTGACAGGAAAACCAAAAACGGTATAATGTTTATACGGGAAAAGATGAATAAAATATCAGTGAAAGGAGAAGAAAATGCAAATTTCAAGCCGATTTACAATTGCGACTCATATGATGATTATTATTGCAATGCAGGATACAGACAGCAAGGTAACCAGTGATTTTCTTGCGGCTAGTGTCGGAGTCAATCCAGTCATTATCCGTAAGACTTTATCGCAACTCAAAAAAGCAGGATTGATTTCAGTTGCTCGTGGTACGGGAGGAACTGAGATAATAAAAGACCTTCAGGATATCAGTTTGTTGGATGTCTACCAAGCTGTAGAGTGTTTAGGAAAATCTGGTAAGCTCTTTAGTTTCCATGACAATCCAAATCCTAATTGCCCAATTGGTGCGAATATCCATGCGGTCTTGGACCAAAAGTTGTTCGATGTTCAAGCAGCTATGGAAAACCAACTGCGTCAGACAAGTCTGGCTCAGGTTGTAGCCGATGCTCAGAATAAACTGTCTAAGTGAGAGGACTAAGGTTCTCTTTTTCTATTGCCATAATTATGGTACAATGTAGTCATTAAAGGAGGAGAATATGTACTTTATCACAGGATTTTTTGTCCTACTTTTTCTCGTTTCGTTTTTAAGGGACAATCGTAGTCTCTGGAATCCAGCTCTCTTGCTTTTGTCTCTGCTTTTTTCTTATATGTCTATTGCCAATCTTTTTTACGAAGTTGGACAGAAAGAAGTGCACATGGTTTTCTTTGCAGGGATTTTTCTCCTGCTGCCTCTTTTAGTTTTTCTAAGTGGTTTTTTCCTTATTTATAATGGATTTGTGTTATTGAAAAAAGAAGGAAAATCCAAGGCAAATTATTTGTCTCTAGGATTAGGCTGCGTGATTCTATTCTTTTTTGTGATCATGGCGATTCGAGTGAGCGATACCAAGGGCTTGTTTTACACCAATCATCTAGTGAATATTATCTTTTTCTTTTTGATTTATTCGTATTTGATTTTTGGTTTTGCCTTTGCAGGATTTCTGCTTTATTCCATTCTGTATCTTTTCATTCCTAAGAAAAAATATTATGATTTTATCATCATTCACGGAGCAGGCTTGTTGAATGGAGAAAAAGTCACTCCCTTACTGAAGAGTCGCATTGACAAGGCAGTAGAAGCCTATCACCAGTCTCTCAATCCCAATGTTAAAATCATCGCAAGTGGTGGTCAAGGTGGGGATGAGAAGATTTCCGAGGCTCAGGCAATTTGTAATTATTTGCTGGAAGAGACGGATGTTCCGAGAGAAGCGATTCTCCTAGAGGAAGACTCAACGACGACCTATGAGAATCTTCTCTTCTCAAAAGAAATGGGAGAGAAGCTGGTGGCCAGTCCACGTTTTCTCTTTGTGACCAATGATTACCATGTTTTTCGTACCAGTACCTATGCTCGCCGTATTGAGATGAAGGGAGATGGTCTTGGTTGCCGTACGGCCGCCTACTATATTCCATCGGCTTTTATTAGAGAATATATTGCTCTATGTGTGAAGATGAAATGGCTTTTTATCGCCTTCTATATTTTATTAATTTTAGCTCTGATTTTCTCTTATAGAGGTGTTCTATGGTAATATGTAAAATTCATATTGTAATTCTTGTTAGAATCTCTAAAAAAATCTTGTAGTAACCCTAAGGGAAAAATTGTCACTAGTAATGAAAGAGCAGGGTAAGTGATTGTGAGTGCGGTTTTTGGAACGGTTTCATGATTGCTCGTCAATCAATTGAACAATTTCTAACCTAGTTGCAGATTTTCAGAGAGAGTCAAAAATAGGCAACTGAATATGAGTAGACTAGAATTTTACAGTCAACGACAAATAAAAATGTGAACAGCAACAGAGGTTCACATTTTCTTTTTGGTCTATGGCAAAATGGCTTTTAGTTCCTTCAGGATAGTTTGCAAGGTTACGATCGCTTGTTCTCCTTGTTGTGGTTGGTAGAGTAGTTGGAAATACTTGCGAATAGTTTCTTCAAATTGCTTAGGGAGGAGAGTACAATGGGTCTTTGCGTACTCCAACATTCGTTTTTCACCAGGATGGGTTTGCTCATTGAGCGCAAATAACAAGTCAAAGTAGGAAGCGAAAAATTCACTCGTACGATGATTCATGCTGAGAAGATCTTGACGCTTGATAGCTTTTTCTATTTGGTGAGAGAAGGCAGGCATGGCTTGTTCTAGCAAAAGGAGTTGCCTTTCGATGATATGCTTTTTGAGTTCCTGTGGATAGGGAATCTGGTAAGT
>CAUSPE010000047.1:0-8233 GCA_963533485.1 uncultured Streptococcus sp. | reverse complement strand
TACGACCCGTCTCAAGGATAATCAACTCATGGTCTTCAAAACGAGACATTTCTTTTGGTTTAATCAAGAGACTTTCGTTGGCTAGAGATAATTTTTTGAGACGAATCGCAGTGCGGACGATATTTTCAATATCAAATCCAGTCAAAACAACTCGGCGACCTGTATCTGCTGCAGCATCAAAAACCTGCTGGATACGAGAGAGGTTGCTGGCAACTGCGGCAACGATGATACGACCTTCCCAGTCTGCAATGTTCTGGGTAATCTCGTCTCCAACTTCACTCTCACTCGCCACCTGGATATTGCTGTCTGCATTCGCAGAGTCACTGAGGAGCGCCAAAACACCATCACGACCGATTTCTGCCAAACGAGCAAAATCCGTCGCATAGGATTCGCTAGCTGTCTGGTCAAACTTGAAGTCCCCTGTGTAAACAATGCTACCTTCAGTTGTTTTTAGGACTATTCCCAAACTTTCTGGGATGGAGTGAGTTGTACGGAAGAAGGAAACCACAGTCCCTCCAAAATCAATCTCCGTATCTTCATCAATCACATGGAAGTCATTGAATTTCTTAACCGTATCATTTCCTTTGACAAAGAGTTTGGCCAACTCAATGGTCAACTCAGAGCCAAACACAGGTACCTTGGCTTCAGCCAAGAGATAAGGCAGAGCACCAATGGCATCCGCATGTCCGTGGGTCAAGAAGACCCCAGCGATACGATCGCTATTTTCAAAAAGGTAGTCCATATTTGGAATGACGACATCAACACCTAGTTGTTCATTTTCAGGGTATTTAAGCCCCGCATCCAAAACAAAAATAGAACCATCGATTTCAGCGATGTACATATTTTTCCCATTTTCTCGTACACCACCTAGTGTTGTTAAACTAATATTACTCATTTTTCCTCCGAAACTTCATTTATCTTGATTATAGGGCGAATTCACCCTCTTATTCTAAAAGTTCTAAAACTTTCAGCCGAATCTTTTCCTACCATTATACCATTTTTTTGATTATTTTCAAAACGAAGATCGGTTTTTAACTAGAGATTAGTCACTACTGTGAATCGAATTCTTTTACTTTGACTTCTCTTTTGGAGGCTTCATCTAAGATAATAGAACGATTGTACCATCAAAAATATGGATTTTCTGAATCAATTTAATTTCAGATACCTTTCTCGAACTCTAAATTTCTTTTTTAGTTCAAAAAAACTTGCTTTTACCTCTCGACTTGAGAACTATTTTCTACAAAGACATGGTTTATCTACATCCAAAAGCAAGAATTTCCTGTTCGCTATAGAATCTAAAAAATTTTCAGCAATTAGCCACTAAGATGGAGCTTAACGATAGGAAATTTCTTCAAAAAGAAAAAAGACTTAGAAATTCTAAATCTTTTTATCATCTTTAGTTTGGATAGATATAAGTGACGTTACCTAAAAATTCATGAGGATTAAAGAAGCCACGGTAATTTGCAATCTGCTTTTGACGTCTGTAGTTTGCTTCCAATACCTGGATAGAGTTTTCACTTTGAACATCTGTTACATAGGCAACGTGTCCATATTCACCACCATCCCAAACGGCAATTGCTCCTACTACTGGAACACTTCCTGTCTTATAACCTTGAGCGCTCGCATAGATTGCCCACGTGTTGGCATTTCCCCACCAGTTGCTGGCCCAAGGCGCCAATTCTTTCACGCCCCATGTACACTGACCAACAGGATAAGAGTTTCCATAGTTTGTCGGAGTCTTTTCGACAACATTCTCTGTATCTGATACCACGTTCGCAGTGCTAGCTGGAGCACTGTAGGTAGAACTAGCTTGAGCGGAACCACTCACTTCCAATACATCGCCTGGGTGGATAGTATCAAAGATGGTTTTTCCATTCAAAGCTGCCAACTCATGCGGATCCATGCCGTTTGCAGTTGCGATGGCATAAAATGAATCACCGTCTTGGACAACGTAAGAGTTCGCGTGCACAGTTTGAGCCCCAACTGTAGCTAAAAAAGCGGTAGAAGTCAAACCAAGAGTCAGTTTCGTAACTGTTTTTTTCATAACTAGATTCCCCTTATATTTTCTTGATAAGAAAATCATACTTGATTTACATGTCAGTTCGTTTAGAGTTATATTTTAGTCATGTTACAAAAATTTATACTTTTACTACATAAGGTTTAAAAGCAGACATCGTATAAAGTGATAGAAGAGAAAAAAAACGAAGCATTTCCCCAATCTTTACATCAGTAGACCACTCAAAAGACTATCTTATCAACCACTCCCACATCAAGCATTTATCTGACAAAAAGAGACCGAGATAGGTCATCTCAGTCCCTTTCTATCTATTACTCCATTAAAAAATCATACATTTCCTGCACGGTACCTAGCGCCATCATTTCCTGGTCTTTAACGGTCTGTTTGAGATTTTGGTAAATCTGACTTTCAGCAATTTCCCTTTTCGGCGCTTCTTTATTGACTGTCATGACACCATCTTTGATATTTACAAAGCCAAGTTCCTCAAATACTTGGATCATCTTGACCAGCAAGATTTGTTGGATATTGAGATAAGCCGCCAATTCTTTCAGCTTGTAGCGAATATCAAACTCTGGGAACTGGTAAATGGTTTTGTACAATTTTGCAAACTGTTCTCTAGTCCCATAACCTGTTAGATAGTAGGCCTTGTCAATGTCGTTCTTGAAGTATACCGCAGAGAAATGTTGTTCCTGAAAAATTGTCTTCAGCAAAGTAATATCTTCCGGAATATTTTTCACAACAACCGCTTCACTAGTCGCTAACTCTGGCACCTCTCCAGAGAAATCCAAGACTGGAACCCCTTCTGGCAGGGCTACGTTCTTCCCACGAATGTTAAAGAGTTGAACACCCTCCACACGAGCATCCACCATCATCAACTGGAGAGCAGTTTGGCCATTCCATTGATTGACAGACAGGGTGACTGCCAATTCTAGGTTTTTTGTTTGAGCAAACTCTGTCGCCCATCTACCTTGTCCAAAGGCCACCACTTCAAAACTCGCCTCACCCTTGGAAATTTTTAGTTTGAGGTGGGCATTGCCTGCTCCCATGGTTCTGGCACTTTCGACATGAAAATCCTTGATATAAAAGACAGGTTTCTGATTGTCCATTCCAAAAGGTGCCAAGCGTTCAAAGCTTTTGACCGTTTCCAAGCTAAGCGTCTCCAAGTCTAGCTTTTCATCTAGATTTAACTTGTTCTTACCATTAGCATCTGCGCCTTTTTCACGGATATAGTTTTCCAAGACCTGAGATAAATCTGAGAGTTTCTCAACTTCCAGCGTCATCCCTGCAGCACCAGCATGACCTCCAAAGGCGATGAAGAGCTCTCGATGGGGATCCAGAGCCTCAAAAATATCGACTGCTTCCACACTACGAGCGCTACCCTTGGCACGACCATCTTCTATATTAAGAACGATAACTGTTTGCCCTAGCTCTTCCAACAAACGACCAGCAACGATACCCAGAACGCCAGGATTCCAGCCTTCCTTTGCCAAGACCTGGACCTTCTTCTCAGGATCCACCATGGTCTTAGCTTCTTCATAGATAGATTGTACGATTTCCTTACGCTCTTCGTTTTTCTGATGAATCATGAGGGCAATCTCATGCGCTTCCTCGTCGTCAAATCCAGTCAACAAATCAATAGCTGGATTAGGATCGTCCAAGCGCCCCAAGGCATTTAAACGAGGGGCAATCTGAAAGCCAACCGTTTCTTCTGTTACTTCATTCGCAGCAATCCCAGCCATGTCTAGCATTTCTTGCAGACCGATGCGCTGAGTATGTCCCAACATTTCCAGACCATATTGAACCAAAATACGGTTTTCATCCGTCAAACTCACCATATCTGCAATGGTTCCGATAGCTACCAAATCAAGCAATTCCACTTGTACTTCTTCTAAAAGAGCGCAAGCCAGCTTGAAAGCCACTCCGCATCCGGCCAACTGTTTGAAAGGATAGTCCGCATCTGGATGCTCAGGGTGAACAATCGCATAGGCATCAGGAAGGGTTTCCGGCATGGAATGGTGGTCAGTCACAATGACATCCACTCCCATAGACTGGGCCAATTCAATGGCCTCGTGACCAGCAACTCCATTATCCACTGTCACAATCAAGGAAATTCCCTCTTGCTCGATAAAGTATTTATAGACACTGGCATTTGGACCATAGCCATCGGTAAAGCGATTTGGCAGGTAAACACGGCACTCCGCGCCAAGCTGTTCCAAACTTTCCTTCACAATCGAAGCTGAAGTCATACCATCCGCATCGTAGTCACCGTAAACGAGGATATTTTCCCCTTCTTCAATGGCCTGACGAATCCGTTCCACTGCCTTATCCATATCATGGAGCAGATAGGGATCATGTAAGTCCTCTAAAGAAGGTTCTAAAAACTTCTTTAGACTTTCTTCATCCTGAATCCCTCTTTCAAACAATAATCGAGCCACCTCAGGACCCAGTCCAGCCTTCTTGGCTATCTTTGTAAAATCCGCATCTTCAACCTGCGGGGCAAACTGCCATTCATAAGTAGGAGTTATCAAAAAAACATCCACTCTTTCTAAGAATTCTATCGTTTCATTATAACATGATTTAGGCATTTTCTCTATCCAGATTGCTTTTTTATAACATTTTAGTGAATTTTTTCAGATATGATTTGACAAGAACATTCTTTTGTTGTAGAATCATGTTATAAAATCTAACACAAAGGAGATCTCTCATGGCTTTAGTAGAATTTAAAAACGTCGAAAAATATTACGGAGACTACCACGCACTCCGCGACATCAATCTCCGTTTTGAAAAAGGACAAGTTGTTGTCCTGCTTGGACCTTCTGGTTCTGGAAAGTCCACTCTTATCCGTACGATCAATGGTTTAGAGGCTGTAGACAAAGGAAGTCTACTAGTCAATGGACACCAAGTAGCAGGTGCCAGTCAGAAGGATTTAGTTCCTCTTCGTAAGGAAGTCGGCATGGTTTTTCAACATTTTAATCTTTATCCACACAAAACAGTGTTAGAAAATGTAACACTCGCACCCATAAAAGTTCTAGGAATTGATAAAAAAGAAGCTGAAAAAACAGCCCAAAAATATCTGGAATTTGTAAACATGTGGGACAAGAAAGATTCTTATCCGGCCATGCTATCTGGTGGACAAAAACAGCGGATCGCCATCGCACGTGGCCTCGCTATGCATCCGGAACTCCTCCTCTTTGATGAGCCAACATCTGCTCTTGATCCTGAGACTATCGGTGATGTTCTAGCAGTTATGCAGAAACTGGCACATGACGGGATGAACATGATCATCGTTACCCACGAAATGGGCTTTGCTCGAGAGGTTGCGGACCGCATTATCTTTATGGCCGACGGAGAGGTCCTAGTAGATACGACAGATGTCGATGACTTTTTTGACAATCCAAGCGAACCTCGTGCCCAACAATTCCTCAGCAAAATTATCAACCACGAAAGTGACAAAGTCAAATAAGGAGGCGCCTATGAAAAAGAAACTCTTTTTATCAGCATTATTGATTAGCCTTTTCGGTCTTGCTGCTGCTAAACCAGTTCAGGCTGATGCCAGTGTCGCAGACATTCAAAAAAGAGGCGAACTAGTTGTCGGTGTCAAACAAGACGTTCCTAATTTTGGCTACAAAGACCCCAAGACAGGGACTTATTCTGGTATCGAAACAGACCTGGCCAAGATGATTGCAGATGAACTCAAGGTCAAGATTCGCTATGTGCCTGTTACCGCTCAAACCCGCGGTCCACTACTAGACAACGAACAGGTCGACATGGATATCGCAACCTTCACCATCACAGACGAACGTAAAAAACTCTATAACTTTACCAGTCCCTACTATACGGACGCTTCTGGCTTTTTGGTCAACAAATCTGCCAACATTAAAAGCATTGAAGATCTAAACGGTAAAACGATCGGAGTTGCCCAAGGTTCCATCACCCAACGCCTGATTACTGAACTAGGCAAAAAGAAAGGTCTAACCTTTAAATTCGTCGAACTTGGTTCCTACCCAGAATTGATTACTTCCCTTCACGCTCACCGTATTGATGCCTTTTCCGTGGACCGCTCTATCCTGTCCGGCTACATCAGCAAACGGACAGAACTACTAGATGATAGTTTCAAGCCATCTGACTACGGTATCGTCACCAAAAAATCAAATACCGAGCTAAACGACTATCTTGATAGCTTGGTCACTAAATGGACCAAGGATGGTAGTTTGCAGAAACTCTATGACCGTTACAAGCTCAAACCATCTAGCCATACCGCAGATTAAGGAGGACACCCCATGACAGATTTATCATCTTGGACAGCCTATTTTCAGGATTTTGGACAATTTTTCAATGGTTTCCTCTTCACCCTTGCCCTAGCGATTGGATCCTTTATCCTAGCTATGGTCTTAGGCATCATCTTTGGAGTCCTATCAACTAGCAAACATCAAATTTTAAGAATTTTGGCTCGTATCTTTGTCGAATTTTACCAAAATACTCCCCTCTTGGTGCAGTTTGTCATCGTCTTTTATGGTTTGCCTCTTATCAGTGAACACACCATCATGATTCCGATTTATTGGACAGCTGTACTTTGTGTGGGACTCTATCACGGCGCTTATATTGCTGAGGTTATTCGTTCAGGGATTCAGTCTATTCCTAGCGGTCAGATGGAGGCCGCCTTGTCGCAAGGTTTTACCTATATCAGTGCCATGCGCTTGATTATCTTGCCTCAGGCCTTCCGTATCATTCTCCCTCCATTGACCAACCAAATCGTTAATCTCATCAAAAATACCTCGACAGTCGCTATCATCTCTGGAGTAGACTTGATGTTTGTGACCAAATCTTGGTCGGCTCTCAACGGAAACTATATCCCAGCCTTTTTAGGTGCTGCTCTTCTCTACTTTGCCCTATGCTTCCCTGTTGCCCAGTTTGGTCGCAAGATGGAGCAAGCCAACAAAAAAGCCTATTCACTTTAGGAGGTTACTATGGAATCTATTTTAGAAGTTTTGACCCCAGATAACCTAGTCTTTATCTTTAAAGGATTTGGCTTAACCCTCTACATTTCTCTGATTGCTATCGTCCTCTCGACCCTTATCGGAACAGTACTAGCCGTCATGAGAAATGGGAAAAATCCTGTCTTACGGATCATCTCCAGCATTTATATCGAGTTTGTACGTAACGTTCCCAACCTCCTCTGGATTTTCACCATCTTTTTGGTGTTTAAGATGAAGTCCACACCAGCAGGTATCACTGCCTTTACCCTCTTTACCTCAGCAGCCCTGGCTGAGATTATCCGAGGCGGTCTCAATGCCGTGGACAAGGGCCAGTACGAAGCAGGAATGTCGCAAGGATTCACCTCTGCGCAAATCCTTTACTACATCATTCTCCCACAAGCGATCCGTAAAATGCTGCCAGCCATCATTTCTCAGTTTGTAACTGTGATTAAGGATACCAGTCTTCTCTACTCTGTTATCGCTCTACAAGAACTCTTTGGCGCCAGCCAAATTCTCATGGGACGCTATTTCGAACCAGAGCAGGTCTTCAGTCTTTATATCCTGATTGCCTTGATTTACTTTATCTTTAACTTTGCTATTTCCAGCCTTTCTCATAAGCTAGCAAAACGTTGGCAACAAGCTGCGGAATAAAAACGAAATGTGAACTCAAAACAAGGGTTCACATTTTTTGCTATAAATGAAAAAGAGTAACTCAATGCTATGCAAACGTTTTACTTTTTGGTAAAATGACTTTAAAACCATAAAGCAAGGAGAAAAATCATGATCCACGAACTTTGCAAAGAATTCTCTCAAATGGAACAAGTAGAAGCTATTGCCCTTGGTGGTTCTCGTGCAGGACAAGCCTACGATCAAAATTCTGACTATGACGTTTATGTCTATCTAAACTCTTCTATTGATGAGGCGACTCGCCTAAAAATTTTGAGTAAATACTGCTCCTATATGGAAATTGGAAACCAGTTTTGGGAGTTAGAGGACGACTGTGTACTAAACAACGGTATTGAAATTGAGTTGATTTATCGTTCGCTGGAGTCGTTTGAACAGGAATTGAACTCAACCGTTTTTCAACATCAAGCCCAAAATGCCTATACAACTTGCATGTGGCATAATCTACTCCACAGCAAGATTTTATACGATCCGAACGGACACTATGCTTCTCTCCAAAAGACTTACCAGATTCCCTATCCACAGGAACTCAAAAAGCATATCATCGAAAGGCAAC
>CAUSPE010000046.1:0-9032 GCA_963533485.1 uncultured Streptococcus sp. | reverse complement strand
GGTAAAGTCCTTCACGGAAATCTTGGATTTCGTATGCAAGACGACGTTTTTCCCATGATTTTGATTCAACAACAGTTGCACCGTTGTCAGTCAAGATAGAGTCAAAACGTGCTACCAAAGCGTTTTTCGCTTCTTCTTCAATGTTTGGACGAATGATATAAAGAATTTCGTATTTAGCCATTGATATGTTCCTCCTTTTGGTCTAATGACCCCTAGTCTTTGCAAGGGGTAAGTGAGGTTTGCTCACAATAAACTATTATACTAGAAAAACTGATAGATAGCAAGATAAAAGTGAAAAAAGAAGATGAAATTATCTTCTTTTTACTAGTTTATGGTTTGATACGGTGCAACATACGTGGGAATGGAATCGCTTCACGGATGTGTTTTGTACCTGCTGCGAAAGTGACCATACGTTCAATACCGATCCCAAATCCACCATGTGGTACTGTACCATATTTACGAAGGTCAAGATAGAATTCGTACTCTGTACGATCCATACCAAGTTCTTCCATTTTAGCGACAAGGGCATCGTAGTCTTCCTCACGCATAGAACCACCGATGATTTCTCCGTAACCTTCTGGTGCAAGCAAGTCTGCACAAAGTACGCGCTCTGGATTTCCAGGAACTGGTTTCATGTAGAAGGCTTTGATAGCTGCTGGGTAGTTCATGACAAATGTTGGCACACCAAAGTGGTTTGAAATCCATGTTTCGTGTGGTGAACCAAAGTCATCGCCATGCTCAAGATGCTCGTAGTCAGCATCTTCATCATTTTCATGCTCTTGCAAAAGGTCAATGGCTTGATCGTAAGTGATGCGTTTGAACGGCTCTGCAATGTAGCGTTTCAAGAGATCTGTATCACGTTCCAAGGTTTCCAAGGCTTGAGGCGCACGATCAAGAACACCTTGAAGAAGGGCTTTAACATAAGCTTCTTGCAAGTCAAGTGACTCATCGTGTGTCAAGTAGGAGTACTCCGCATCCATCATCCAGAACTCAGTCAAGTGACGGCGTGTTTTTGATTTTTCTGCACGGAATACTGGACCAAAGTCAAAGACACGACCAAGGGCCATAGCACCCGCTTCAAGATAAAGCTGACCTGATTGGCTCAAGTAGGCTGGTGTTCCAAAGTAGTCTGTTTCAAAGAGTTCAGTTGAGTCTTCTGCTGCGTTTCCTGAAAGGATTGGGCTATCAAATTTCATGAAGCCGTTCTTGTCGAAAAACTCATAAGTTGCATAGACGATTGCATTACGGATTTGCATCACAGCTACTTGCTTACGAGAGCGGAGCCACAAGTGACGGTTATCCATCAAGAAGTCTGTCCCGTGTTCTTTTGGTGTGATTGGGTAGTCTTGAGATTCACCGATCACTTCGATGTCTGTAATATCCAACTCATAGCCAAACTTAGAACGTTCGTCTTCTTTGACAATCCCTGTCACATAAACAGACGTTTCTTGGCTTAGGCGTTTAATCGTATCAAACTTCTCTAGCCCCACTTCCTCACCGAACTTTTCAATAAAGTTTGGTTTAAATGCTACACCTTGGAAGAAGGCTGTTCCATCACGCAATTGCAAGAAGGCAATTTTCCCTTTTCCTGATTTGTTGGCAACCCAGGCTCCGATGGTCACTTCTTGACCAACGTAGTCTTTTACTTCGATAATTGTTACACGTTTTGTCATAATCTATCTTCCTTTTTTCGTTTAACTTGTCCGAAGACATCATTACCCACTATTTTACCATAAATAGACTGCGATAGCTAGGTTCTACTAGAGAAAAATCGCGAGATTTTCGTTACAAAAAATCTTCGCTAAAAAGGCGAAGATTCTAAGTTTTATTTTTCCATAAATTGATGCAAACGACGAATAGCTTCTTTTAATGTATCCAAGTCTGTGGCATAGCTGAGACGAACATTTTCTGGTGCTCCAAATCCAGCTCCTGTAATCAAGGCCAGTCCGACTTCTTCGAGAATAGCTGTTGTAAACTCTGTCACATCGGTATACCCCTTCATTTCCATCGCTTTTTTAACATTTGGGAAGAGATAGAAGGCACCTTGGGGCTTGACAACTTCGAATCCTGGCACATGGCACAAGAGTGGATAAATGGTATTCAAACGTTCTTCAAAGGCTTGACGCATGGTTTCAACAGAGTCTTGCGGTCCAGTCAGCGCCTCAATCGTTGCATATTGAGATACTGCTGTCAGATTTGAAGTCGTTTGTCCTGTCAATTTGCTCATAGCAGCGATAATTTCAGGATTTCCCACAGCATAACCTACCCGCCAACCAGTCATGGCATAGGCCTTAGATACACCGTTAATCACAATGGTTTGCTTGCGAATGGCTTCTGACAAACTAGAAATTGGAACAAATTCGTTTCCGTTATAAACCAGACGACCGTAAATATCATCTGCTAGGATAAGGACATCATGTTCAACCGCCCAATTTCCAATAGCCAAAAGTTCCTCGCGAGAGTAGATCATACCGGTCGGATTCGATGGTGAATTGAGAACCAAGACCTTGGTCTTATCTGTTCGGGCTGCTTCTAGCTGCTCTACTGTTACTTTAAAGTGATTGTCTTCCTTGGCCTGGACAAAGACTGGCACACCTTCTGCCATCTTGACCTGGTCTCCATAGCTGACCCAGTAAGGTGTAGGAATGATGACCTCATCACCTGGATTGACCACAGCCATAAAGAAGGTGTAGAGAGAGAACTTAGCACCAGTGGCAAAAGTAACCTCGTTGGCTGCTACGGAATACCCATAATAGCGTTCAAAATAGGTATTAACAGCCGCTTTTAACTCTGGTAGGCCTGAAGCAACTGTATAAAAGGAAGCTCGTCCATCTCGAATCGCTTCTATCGCTGCATCCTGAATGTTTTCAGGAGTATGAAAATCTGGCTGTCCCAAGGTTAAGAAAAGAACATCTTTTCCTTGAGCTTTTAATGCTTTGGCTCTTGCATCACTGGCTAGAGTGACGCTTTCTTCCATCTCTAGTACACGTTTGGATAGTTTCATATGCCCTCCTTATTGGATCACTGCTCCTGTTTCAAAGTCGACCAGATAGTACTGGTTTCCTGACTTAACTTCCCAAATCGGCTTATCCTGATAACGACCAAAAGTAATCTTGTCAATGTCGCTAGCTCCTTTTTCCCTCGAAATCGTCGCTGCCTTGTCTTGAGAAATCCCTTTATCAAGCTGATAAACATAAATCTTGTGGTCATTCTTTTCAATCAGTACGGCAATGGCCTCTTGCTTTTTATTATGTCCCAGAACACTGTAATAGCCCTCTAGACCATTGTAGAAATCAACCTGATCTGCCTGTTCCAATTCTGCATACTGCTTGGCCAGTTTTTCTCCCTCAACTCTAGCATCTTGATAGGGTTTCATGCTGAGTGTTATCAGATAAAGAAAGGATCCAGTTAGCACCAGAAGTACCAGAGAAATGCCGATTCCATATTGTATAAGTAACTTGTTTTTTGCTTTTTTCTGTCTTAGTTTCACTCGTCTATTTTACCATCTCTCCTCCTTTATTACAAGTGAAGACAGGAACATTCTAAGATTCTTTTCCTATAAAATATAAGTTCTTGTTTTTCTGTCTAATTATTGATAAAATAACCTTATGAAACAATATTTGAAAGAGAAAATTTCCGATAATCAATTAGACTTAAAAACGGCTATCGTCCTCAACAAAGCCATACGAACTTTTAAACCATATGAAGCCAATGCTGCTAAAGAACACGGACTAACCCCTACTCAATTTTCCGTTCTGGAGACCCTCTATAGCAAGGGGGAACTACGCATTCAGGACTTGATTGAAAAAATGCTAGCCACTTCTGGAAACATGACTGTTGTCATTCGAAATATGGTTCGAGATGGATGGATTTCTAGAACTTGCGACCCCAAGGATCGTCGCTCCTTTTTCCTGAAATTAACACCTGCAGGACGCAGAAAAATCGAAGAGGTTCTTCCTGACCATATCGATTCGATCGTAGAAGCACTCAGCATCTTGGAAGATGGCGAAAAGGAAGACTTAATCCAGATTTTAAAAAAATTTAAAAATTTGTGAGCAAAATTATTGCTAATTAGTATCATTTGTTGTAACATGGATGGTAACAAAAGAGTTCGCTCTTTGAATTTTAAACTAAAGGAGACATATCATGTCTAAAAAAGTATTATTTATCGTCGGTTCACTTCGCCAAGGTTCTTTCAACCACCAAATGGCCCTCGAAGCTGAAAAAGCACTTGCTGGAAAAGCGGAAGTTAGCTATCTTGATTATTCAGCTGTACCTCTCTTCAGCCAAGATTTTGAAGTTCCAACTCATCCAGCTGTAGCTGCTGCTCGCGAAGCTGTCCTTGCTGCGGATGCCATCTGGATTTTCTCTCCAGTCTACAACTTCTCTATCCCTGGAACAGTGAAAAACTTGCTTGACTGGCTCTCTCGTGCCCTTGACTTGTCTGATACACGTGGTGCTTCTGCCCTCCAAGACAAGTTTGTTACTGTCTCATCTGTAGCCAATGCCGGTCACGATCAACTCTTTGCTATTTACAAAGACCTCTTGCCATTTATCCGTACACAAGTCGTTGGTGACTTTACAGCTGCTCGTGTCAATGACTCTGCTTGGGCAGACGGAAAATTGGTGTTAGAAGAAGCAACTGCTTCATCACTTGCAAAACAAGCGGATGATCTTCTTGCAGCCATCAACTAATACAGAAAAAACCAGCTCGAATGAGCTGGTTTTATGCTTGTTTCACAAAGACGAGTTCTAAATCACTTGATAAATCAGGTCGGTAGTCAAAACCTGCAAAACTGAGCTTGCGAGCTTGTTCGACTGTATGGACTTGCCCCTCTATCAAGGTGGTCAAAAAGGCGCCACGGGCTTTTTTTGAAATAGTTGAGTGGATTTTCAACTGACCTGCCTTATCCTCCATAAATTTGAAGGTCACCATCTTTTCTCTAATTTCCTTAGAAAATACGGTTTCAAACTCTGATGATAGGAGTGAGAATATCAAGTTCTCATCCTGTAGGGCCTCATCGTAGGCTGACTTCCAATGAGTCTTTAGGGTTTTACCAGCTACTTTTAATTTCATCAAGAAATCCAAACGGTGAGGAGACATGGGCGACAAGGCGGGGACAACACCGTATAAAGCCGAGGTAATCAGGACATGATTTTCAAGATAGGTTTGTTCAGCCTCGGTTAACCCATCTCGTTTGATGTGACGATACATGAGACCATCGAAGAGTTTCAAGGCTGGATAATGTTTAGCCCTGTGATCTTTTAGAGCTTGAATATGGCCGTACTCTTCTTCTGCTTTCTCGGCAGATACCTTATAAAAAGTCTCTAATTCACTAGCTGAGTAATGCGCCAGTGAGTCAAGGACTGCCTGACTTTCTTCCCTCAAGGGGAGCGCTTCGATACAAGGATGGTCTGTGTTCATTTCTTTTGCTGTTGGGATTAAAATTTTCATATTGTTAGTGTAGCATATTTTTCAACCACTACCAAGAATTTCATCTTAAAAACCTCAGTTCATACCGAGGTTTCTCTGTTTATTTTGGCCATCCTAACCAGATAGCCACGAGAACAAGGGCTGTGCCAGCTAAGCTTGTTAAGATAGATAAGAATTTATATTTTTTCTCCTTGAACTGAGAAAACCTATTTTTATACTCAATGAAAATCAAAGAGCAAACTAGGAAGCTAGCCGCAGGCTGTACTTGAGTACGGCAAGGCGACGCTGACGTAGTTTGAATTTGATTTTCGAAGAGTATTATTGTACTTTAAAGGTCTTGA
The DNA here is from genome assembly GCA_963533485.1 of uncultured Streptococcus sp. GTDB lineage: Bacteria > Bacillota > Bacilli > Lactobacillales > Streptococcaceae > Streptococcus. The sequence continues at coordinate 3,257 of CAUSPE010000046.1, read as the reverse complement.
GATAATTATCTTTTCCAACTTGACCTTCGAAGGTTTGGCCATTTTCGAGGTAAGGAAGGTCGTCTGATACGGAAGCCTTGACCTTATAAATCTTGCCATCAACTTTAAAGAAATAGACGGTATCCCCCTTGATGACAGCTGATTTAAGATCTGAAACCACTCCCTTGATATTTTCTACCGTTTCATTATCCAGCTCGAGGTCGTTTTTATTGGCATACTTGCTGAGGAGTTCATCTACCGTAGTTGCTACGATAACGTTTTGGTACTCCACTGCATCGACCAATGCATACTCCTTGACCAAGCCTGCATTGTCCTTCAAGCCCATGATATAGAGTGGTTTGTCATTGAGATTGACAAGAATAGGGAAGGTAGCCTTGTAGGCCTTCTCCTGAACGGCTCCTTCTGCAGAAGCACGGGCTGATTCTTCGGTTGCTGAAGCTAGATTGTACTTGGTGATTTCACCAGTGCGCATATTTTCAAGGATAAATCCTAGATTACTTTCATCAGCATTTGCTGAAGTCACTCCTGTGTAGAGATAAATGTCATTTCCGATAGAAAGATAGTTATAGCCCTCTGTCGTTTGGGTGACGTTTTTCTTAGAGATCAAGGCATTCCAGAAGCCATCTTTATACTTGCCGTTGTAGTTGATTTGTTCGATGGTTTCTTCTGCTGGATAGACACGGTCCACCCATTCTGGCACCTCATCCAAGCTGTATTCCTTGGTTTCTCCATTGGTGGCGTCTAAGATAATAACAGATGAAGGGCGAGGAACTCCTAGACCAAACTGCTTTTGATAAACGGTTGCTACATAGAAGGGATTGCCTTCATCATCCACCTCAAAGGATGGCGTTTTAAAAATCTTGGTTGGGTACTTGATCCGAAGATGACGTTTGACATCGCGAATAAAATACTCGGAGTCTGAATACTTCATCGGCGTTTTTAAATCCACCAATTCCGCATTTCCTGTCACCATATCAACCTTGATATACTCGCCAATTCCCTTGGACTGATTATTAAACCATTTGATCGGGTCGGCATACTCCAAAGGAGTCACCCGATAGGGTTTGCCATCAACTGTCAGCTGGGTATAAGTATCTGCTGCTACGTACTGGGAGACCTTATCCGTCAGAGAGCCTAGATAACGGTCTCCAATCTTTTCTGCAGTGCTCCGATCTAGAATTGGAACCTTACTGGTATCACTCTTAGGAAAATCTTTAAAATCTTTTTCTGTGATAGACACCACATTAGCATAATTTTTTGCTTGGAAAAAGCTAGAGGTTACTAGGCTTACCAGACCAGCAAGGGCAAAAATGATACCTGCAGTCAGAAACAATCCTCTACTAAGTTTGGTAAAAAGGAATCCTTCTAGATTGAGATCTTTGGTAGCCTTGCCATGGCGTAGGTGAACAGTTTTGAGAAGATTGGTATCCTTGCGGAAACTAAACAAAATCCCCATCACCACCAGATGCCCACAGAGAAAGAAGATGAATTCCCAACTGGTAAGATTGAAGGGTGGTAAAAAGATATACCAGGTCGTTGCGATAAAAACAAGTTCAAAGAGTATGCGTTTCATCTGAGTTCCTCCTAAATAATCCGTCCTTCCAAATGATCCAGTTCATGTTGGCAGATCTGAGCTGGAAAACCTGTTAGCGTAATGGTCTGTTCCTGCCACTTACTATCACGATAAGATACCGTAATCGTTTCATAGCGAGTTGTTGGTCGCACCCCAGTCAAGGACAAACATCCTTCCTCTGTCTCGTAAGGTCCTTTGTAGGAAAGGAGAATGGGGTTAAACATGACCATAGGAACTAAGCCAAGATTAAAGATAATGACACGCTTCTGCACCCCAATCATATTAGCTGCCAGACCAACACAGGTCTCGCAATTAGCCAGCAGGGTATCCTGCAAATCTCTAGCTAGATAAATGTCTTCCTGACTTGCAGGTTTCGATACCTGCGACAAGAATAAGACATCTCGGACAATTTTCTTTTTCATTCTCTTTTACTCCTTGCTATTTTACTCCTTGCTATTTTACTCCTTGCTATTTTACTTTATTATAGCACAAAAGGGAGCAACTCCTAGTACTTTCTCTCAAATGCAAAAAAAGCCATCCGAAGATGACTTTCTTTTTAAATCGCGTTCTTATCAAGACCAAGTTTACGTTGAACAAACTTGACGATTTCGACGATAAGTATCATTGAGAAGCTTCCAGCTAGAACAATACCCCATTGAGACAAGTCTAGTTTGGTTACGTGGAAGATACCTTCAAGCGGTTCTACAACGATTGTTGCCATCAAGAGGATGAAGGATACCAAGATAGACCAGTTGAAGGTCTTAGACTTGAATGGTCCGACTGTCAAGATGGATTGGTAAACAGACTTGACGTTGTAGGCATGGAAGAGCTGAATCAAACCAAGCGTTGCAAAGGCCATAGTGAGGGCATCCGCGTGAATGGCTTGATTATCTCCTACATGGACTGGATAGGCAAGAGCAAGACCATAAACAGTCAAGACGAGAGCTCCTTGGAGTACACCTTGATAGATGATAGAACTCATGACCCCACCTGAGAAGAAACTTGATTTGCGTCCACGTGGTTTGTGGGTCATAACACCTGGCTCAGCTGGCTCAACACCGAGAGCGATAGCTGGGAAGGTATCCGTTACCAAGTTAATCCACAAGAGATGAACTGGCTGTAGGACATCCCAACCAAACAAGGTTGATAAGAAGATGGTTAATACTTCAGCCGTATTGGCAGAAAGCAAGTACTGAATTGTCTTTTGAATATTTGAGAAGACCTTACGTCCTTCTTCAACTGCGACGATGATAGTCGCAAAGTTATCATCTGCAAGAATCATGTCAGAAGCTCCCTTAGAAACCTCTGTACCAGTGATTCCCATACCGATACCGATATCGGCTGTTTTCAGAGCTGGAGCGTCATTAACACCGTCACCTGTCATAGCAACGACCTTACCTTGGTTTTGCCAAGCTTTCACGATACGAACCTTGTGTTCTGGAGATACACGCGCATAAACAGAGTATTGACCAACGACTTTTTCAAATTCTTCATCTGAAAGTTCGTTAAGCTCAGCACCAGTCAAAACATGGTCTTCTGAGTCATTTTCGTCGATAATTCCCAAACGTTTAGCAATAGCTTCTGCTGTATCTTGGTGGTCACCAGTGATCATTATTGGACGGATTCCCGCTTCCTTAGCGACACGAACAGCTTCTGCTGCTTCGGCACGTTCAGGGTCAATCAT